>DASUOW010000052.1:0-2697 GCA_036276435.1 Gemmatimonadales bacterium | reverse complement strand
CGACTGGGCGCACATGCAGCACCTGCTGCTCGCCGTCGAGGTGCTGAGTCCCTCCTCCTGCGCGGATCGCTTCACCAAGCGTCGGCTGTATCAGGAAGTGGGCATCCCGCTCTACTGGCTGGTGGACGCGGACGAGCAGATGGTGGAGGTGTGGACGCCGGCGTCGACCTTCCCGCAGTTCGAACGCGAACGGCTCGTCTGGCACCCCGAGGGGGCCGACGAGCCGCTCGTCATCTCCTGCGCCGAGCTGTTCCGCCTCGTCTAGCCCGCCGCCGGCACCGCCCGGCCGATCACCATGGTGATGTTGTCGGACCCGCCGCCCGCGAGGGCTTCCTCGAGGAGCGTCTCGCACGCCTGCTTCGCGCTCGTCATCGTCGCGAGCACCTCGCGGATGCGGTCGTCGGTGACGTGGCGCGTGAGACCGTCGCTGCAGAGCAGGTGCACGTTGCCCCAGTCGGCCTTGAGGCGCGTCACCTGCGGCACGGTGCTCTTGCCGCCGATGGCGCTCGACAGCACGTGGGCGAAGCGCGAGCGCTCGGCGTCGGCGCGGGTGAAGACGCCCTGCTCGACGAGGTCCTGCGCCATGGTCTGGTCGCGGGTCACCTGCGTCAGCTCGCCGTCCTTGAACACGTAGTAGCGCGAGTCTCCCACCTGCAGCAGGTACGTCCATGGCCACACGCCGAGGTACAGCGTGAGCGTGGTGGCCATGCCACGCGCGCCGTCGGCCTCGGCGCGCTCGAGCACCTTCGCGTGGCACTGCATGGCGGCGTCCTGCAGCGCCTGCATGAACGTCTCCTCGCGGGCGTCGGCGCCGTAGTAGCAGCGCATGCTGTGGGCGATGTAGTCCATCGCCGTCTCGACGGTGAGGCGGCTGGCCGCCTCGCCCTGCTCGCCGCCGCCCACGCCGTCCGCCACCACGGCGATGAACGCCAGCCGGTCCTCGCCCGATTCGGTGGGATGGAGGTCCGTCAGGCTGGTGCCGTGGATCTCCAGCCGCTTGTGCAGCGACGCGATGAGGTAGTTGTCCTGGTTCTCCTTCCGCACCCGGCCCACGTGGGTAAGGCCGAAGACGTCGATCTCGCGATCGTCGGGCTTGCGGTCTGGTGTCGTGGCGGTCTCCGGAGCCGTCATGGCGCCTCCCTTTCAGCGTTGTACACCGAGACCCGCCAGGACGTTGAGCGTGAGCGTGGCGAAGCGCCCGCTCGCGTCCGCAGTGGAGGGATCCTGCAGCATGATAAAGCTCTGGTCGTCGGGCGAGACCGCGAAGCCCTGGTGGAACGGCGGCAGCACGACCCGCTGAAGCCTGAACAAGGGCGTCGGCTCGCCCGTCTGGAAGACGGGCCCCGGCAGCACGGGGGCCGAGATCATGCGGTCGGTCCCATCCACGAAGTACAGTTCCCCGCCGGAGTGCGACCACACGGGCGAGGTGCCGCCCGCGCTCGAGACCTGCCAGCGTGCGTCGCCCGTGTTGGGGAACGGCCGAACGTACACCTCCTCACGCCCGGTCTCGATGTTGACGTAGGCCAGCCAGCGGCCGTCCGGCGAGAGGGTAGGCATGTAGTTGTCGAACTTGCCGGGCTCGATGGCGACGCCGGCCTTCGAGGGCAGCGCCGTCATCGCGATGCGACGCTGCTCCGCCACCGCACCGGTGCGGTACACGAGCCACTGGTCATCGCGCGCCCACTCGATCTCGTCGATCGCGAGGGTGTCGGCCACCTCGAGCGGCGTCGCCTTGTCGCTGCCGTCGGCGCGCGCCACGTACGGCCGCGGCGGACCGCTCCGGTCGCTGATGAAGCCGAGGGTGCGGCCATCGGGGTGCCAGGCCGGGCGGTAGTTCACGCTGCCCTCGAACGCGAACCGGGTCAGCGGGCCGCGGTCGAGCTGCTTGATCCAGATCTCGCTCCGGCCGCCTTCGTTGACGCTCACGGCGAGCCGGCGACCGTCGGGCGAGAGGGCGAGATAGTTGAAGTTGCCCTGCCAGGCGGGATCGATGGCGACGCTCGTGCCGCGGCGGTCGGTGCGGATGACCTGCAGCTCCTGCACGGCGCCCTGGTCGAAGTGCACCATGGTGCCGCTGGCGCTGAAGGCCAGCTCCGGCGTGACGCCGAGTCCCATCCGGGCACGCGGCACGACCAGCTGCGGCGCCCCGCCCAGCGAGAGGGTGCGGGCGTCGAACGGCTGGGCGAACACGCTGCCGTCCTGTCGCACGACGACGAGGTGACCGGACGGCGCATACCAGGCGCGCGCGGCGTTCCTGACCAGCTCGTGCTGCCGGCCCGACGGCAGCTCGACGGCCATGAGCGTCATGTTGGCGCAGTTGTTGGAGCAGGCCGTGAGGAGCATGGCGTCGGCGCGCGGCAGCTCGGCCGGGAACGTCCATCCGACGATGTTCGCCGACAGCGTCAGCACCTGCCGTGACGGGCCACCGTCGCTCGAGACGGTGCGCACGTCGAAGGCCGGGCCGATGAACGTGATGCTGCCGTCGCGATGCCACATCCCGCCGGGGAGGTTGGCCTGTGAAGAGTCGCTGAGCAGGATGGGCGGCCCGCCGCCGACGGGGACCTTGTACATCCGCCCGCCCACGAAGTAGCCGATCCACTGGCCGTCGGGCGAGAAGAAGGGCGCGTCGGCGCCGACCGTGCCGGCCAGCGTACGCGCCTGGATGGCGTCGCGAGCGCGCACCCAGAGCGCGCGCTC
>DASUOW010000051.1:0-11217 GCA_036276435.1 Gemmatimonadales bacterium | reverse complement strand
GCACCTCGAACTTCATCCCGCGCCGCACCTCGATGGTCCCGCGCCCCTCGACGAGGCCGGTCGGGTTGGGCTCGAGCAGGTCGTCGAGCGTGAACACCTCCATCCGGATCTCGTAGCGATGCGGTCCGTCGCCGAGATCGTCGAGCACGAGGCTGGGCACGTGCTGGATGGTGGAGATGGTCCCCATCGAGCGGCCGTCAACGATCACGCGCACGTGCCCGATGAAGCGCCTGGCCGTGGCCGGCGCGAGCTCCACCATCGGCGCGCCGCTGGCCTTCGCGGAGCGGACGATGCCGCTGGAGGCGCCGCCACGATGGCTGCTGTCGGTGGCGGCCGCGAGGCAGGCCAGCAGGCTCGCCGCGCGCTGCGAGCCCGACGGATGCAGCCGGTCGAAGCGGAACGCGCCCATGCGGGTGAACAGCCTGATCGCCGCTTCCACCGCATCGCGATGCTCGACGGCGAGCCGCGAGGCCGCGTAGCAATCCGCCTCGAGCTCCTGCCGCTGCCGCATGATCATCAGCGTCGAGTCCATCTGCTGCGTCTGCAGCGCGCCACCGCCGTCGTGCGCCAGCGCCACGTGGCCGAACTCGTGCCCGATGAAGAAGTCGCGCAGCACGGGACCGAACCGCTCAAGCAGCTTCGGATTGATGTAGATGACCGGCCGGTCGTTCTCCCAGCGCGTGATCGCGACGTCCCTGATCCACGTCGCCTCCACCACGCGCACGTCGGTGAGCGGCTGTTGTGCCCGCACCGGTCCGGCCACGACGGCCGTCAATACCATCACGCTGCTCAAGACTCGCATTGCACCCTCCCCAAAGGACTACCCCCGGGCTTCTGCTTCGAAGCCCGGGGGTGGGATCGCAATATCTCGCGAATCGCAACTCGATAGGCTTCCGACGTCAGCGCGCCCCGCGGTTTCGGAGCGCGTGGCTGCGCATCGGAAGTCGGGCCGTGGTGCGACGACGGTCCCACTCGATGGCGGCGCCCGCGAGCGCCGTGACGGCGGCCAAGACGATGATCGACAAGAGCTTCGGCATGTAGCTGTCCATCGTGTACGCCTCCCGGGCGGCGAGCCCTCGCCGATCGATGCCGTGGGGGCATCCGTCGGCGGCCGGAGTGAAATGCTTCACAGGCCACCGAGACAATGCATCAGGCGGGCCAGAAGGTTCCAGGGCTGTTTCGGGAGATGCGTTCGGTGTCGTAGCGTAATGCTGGAGGGTGTGGATTGTCACGTTGAACAGCGTGTCACAGCTACGTCAGCCAGATCTCCTGTCCGACGTGGAGGGTACCGGTGCGCACCACCGCTCCGTACACACCCGCGACGTTGCCGTGGCGCTGCACGACCGCTCGCATCACGCGGGCGTCCTGCCGCGCGGTGTCGGGGTCGAGGTTGATCATCATGCACCGGACGTCGTCCGCCGTGACGCACACCGCTGCATGGGGTTCGGTGCCGCCGAATACGAGCGTCCTGCCGACCCAGCTTCCCTCGTTGAATGGCTGCTGGTCGTCCGTCTCGAGCACGATGTTCGGCCGGAAGCGCCGGAGGTCCGGGTCCACGCCCGCCTCCCGACCAACGGCCGCGACCGTCGCGAGGCTGATCACCGACACGACGGCGTCATCGAAGGTTCCGTTCCTGAGCCACATCAGTTCGACATCGCTCCCGGTCCGTGCGGCGACTTCGGCGCGGAGCACCTCGCTGTGCAGTTCGAACTCCTGCCCGGAGGGCGTGCCGACGTGCGTGGGCAACGGCTCGCCGGTGCCCTCCTCCTGCCCGAGCGGCCGGTACAGGAGCAACTCCGGCAGGTGAGTCGCCGAGAGCCATGGGAAGCCGCTCCGGTCCTCCACGCGCCGGAAGGCGAATCGTCGATCACCCGCCAGGCCATGCCAGCCGAGGCGGGCCGACTGAGTCGGCGCTCCGGCCATCGATTTCACCGGATACGTCAGGAGGTGTCGGATGGTCCCGATGCGGATCATCGTGCGACTGAGGGCTCGACCACGATATGCTCGCGGTGGCGCTCGCGCCGCGCCGCGACCTCGTCCGCCGTCATGGCCGGCGCCGGGTCCCCCTCGGGCACGGTCCCGTCGCGGAACCAGCCCGACATCGTCGGATCGGCGAACACGAAGGCGATGGTGATCGGCTCGTCGCCGGTGTTGCGCAGCGTGACGCGCGTGCCGTGAGGGATGTAGATCGTGGCGCCGGCGGCGACATTCGCCGGGCGGTCGCCCAGCGTGGCGACACCGGTGCCGCGATGGACGAAAACGATCTCGTCGGCGTGCGGGTGATAGTGCCGCTGAATCGCCTCGCCGACCGGGATGTCCTCGTAGCCCATGAAGAGCTGCGACGAGCCACCGTTGGTGCCGTCGACCTTGATGATGATGGGGGTGCCCGTGCCCCGCTGGCCGCCGGGGCGCGGCCGGCGCATCCGACGCTCTCCCTCGGCATCGCTCAGTACGAGCCCTGGTGCGGGTGAGGCGACGATCGCGGGTGCGGCCGGCGGCGCAGCCGGGCGAGGCGAGCACGCAGCGACGGCGATCGGTACGGCGGCAAGCACTGAACCGAGGATGCGCGCCACTGGCTCCTCCGGAGGTCCGGCCGGCGATCGCGCCGGCGGCGCCCTCCGGGCCCCGGAGCCGACGAGCCATCGGACGAGCGGGAGAGAGGAGAACAGTGCGTCGGATCGCGGGCCGCACGCAAGGCATGCACGCGCACGACCCGCGGATTCTACCGTTCGTACCGTCCGCTACTTCACCGGCTCGAGCAGCAGGTCCTGGAAGTCGAAGCTGAAGTCCACCTCGGACGACTCGGGCACCATCTTCACCTGGTCTACCTTGCCGTCCGGCCCGAGCTGGAACGTCACGTACGCATCGGCGCGCATCTCGCGATCGCGCCAGCGGGCGAGGAAGGTGTCGTACTGCCAGTGCTCGAGGTCGCCGACGAGGCCGGGGGTGTGCTTGAAGCGGATGGCGAGCTTGCCGCCCTCGTCGGCGATCTCCACGTCGCCGTACCAGGCGTCGCGGTAGGTGCCGGCGTACTTCGCCAACGGCAGCGAGGGCCTCGACGTCGCGTCGCGGCTGGTGGCCGCCGCCTGGCGCTGCGCCGCGACCGTGGAGTCGGCGATGGCACGCTGGCGCTTGAAGCCGCCGATCCAGTCGAACGGCTTCGCGCCGAGATAGTGGTCCACGATGCGCCACGTGATGGCCTCGAACGCCTCGCCGGACTCGGCGTTGGTCAGCACCGCGACACCGAGGCGCGCCGATGGCACCGTCGTCACCTTGGAGACGTAGCCCGGGAGGCCGCCGGTGTGGGTGGCCACCTTCACGCCGCGGTAGTCGTGCAGGCCGAGGCCGAGGCCGTAGCCGTTGAAGTTCCGCGAGAGCGGGGCGATCCACGCCGGCGCGGCACCCGTGCCGAGCGGCGTGACGATGGACCACAGCTGCCGCGCGGTGCGCGGCGAGTAGAGGCTGGAGCCGTCGGCGAGCTTGCCGGAGTCGGCCATCACCAGCAGCCACTTCGCCATGTCGTCGGCGCCCGAGTTGATGCCGCCGGCGGGGTTGGTGTTGTCGCTGACCATCGGCGCGACGGTCTTGAGGGTGCCCTCGACCTTCGCGTGGGTGGTGGCGACGTTGCCGCCCTCGCCGGCGTCGGAGTGGCGCACGCTGCTGTGCGTCATGCCCACCTTGGCGAGGATCTCCGACTGCACGAAGTCCTCCCAGGTGCGCCCCGTGATCGTCTCGATGACCTCGCCCGCCACGGTGTAGAGCACGTTGTCGTAGGCATAGGCGCTGCGGAAGCTCGTGGCCGGCTTGATGTAGCGGAGCCGGCGCGCGATCTCCTTGCGATCGTACGTCGAGGCGGGCCACCAGAGCAGGTCCCCGGCGCCGAGGCCGAAGCCGCTGCGGTGCACGAGCAGGTCGCGGATGGTCAGCTCGCGCGTGACGTACGGGTCGTACATCGCGAACCACGGCAGGTAGTCGATGACGGGCTTGTCCCACGCGAGCTTGCCCTGCTCGACGAGCATGCCGAGCGCCACCGCGGTGAACACCTTGGTGTTGGATGCGATGCCGAACTGCGTCCGGGCGTCCACCTTGTCGGTGGTGCCCAGCGTCCTGACGCCGTACCCGCGGGCAAGGACCACCTTGCCGTCCTTGACGATGGCGAGCGCGAGACCGGGGACGCCGAACTCCTGCATCGTCTGCTCGACGAAGCGGTCAAGGTCCCGCGGCAGGGTCGCGACGGGGGCGGGGGAGCGCTGCGCCGCGAGCGGAGCGGCGAGGGTGACGAGGAGGAGCGGAAGCATGCGCGGCATCGTGGTCCTCAGAACATCACGGTGGCGCCCACGAAGCCGTAGGCGTCGTCGGTGAAGGGATCGAAGAGGAAGCCCTGCAGGGTGGTGCGGCCGACGGTGACGCCGATCATCGGGCCGACGTCGATCCAGCGGCCGGTATCCGTCACGCGCAATCGCTGCACGCTCACCCCGGTGGTGAGCCAGTCGACGGGGATCCAGGCCCACTGGGACCAGTTGTAGAAGAAGGCGCTGCCGTCCCCGTCCAGCGGGATCACGTACTCCGACTCGGAATAGAAGAAGAACCGCCGCCACCTGGCGGCCAGGCGCAGTCCGGGCGCCACGCCGTCGAGTTCGCCCACGACGGCGCCCACCATGGGACCGACGCCGATCTGCAGCTCACTGCCGGTGGTGAATGCCCAGCCGACCCAGCCGGAGAAGGTGTCGAGCTCCTCGTAGTTGTAGCGTGCCTCGAGGTGGAGGGGCCCCCGATCGGCGGCGAGCACCCCCATCCCGAACGACGGGTCGGTACCGATGCCATAGAACGCGATGGCCATCGCCCCCCACTTGCCCGGCGGCTGGCCCAGGGCGGCCTGGCCGTGCGCGGGCCGGGCGAACGCCGCGAGCGCGCACCAGGCGCCGAGGCCGATGAGGGACCGTCGCACCGAAGGCGACACTACTTCGCGGCCGGTGGCGCCGCCGGCGGCAGGTCGGTGTTGAAGATGTCGCGAACGACCTTCCAGCCCGCGTCGGTCTTCTTCCAGATCACGATGTACTTGCCGGTGTCGTCGATCGGCTTCCCGTCCGCGCCGGCGTACGAGAGCTTGAAGGTGCCCTCCTCGACGGCGACGTCGCCGGCGTCGCTCGCGACGACCTTGTCGGTGGAGAGGACCATCGTGGGCTTGATGACCCACATGCCGGCGAAGAACTGCCGGATGCCGGCCTTGCCCTCGATGCGCGGCTGGTTGGGCGGCATGAGGACGCCGTTGTCGGCGTACAGCTCGCCGATGGCCGAGTCGTTCTGGGCGGCGATGAAGCCGTTCCAGGCGGCCACCTGGTCCTTGATCTGCTGCTCGATCGCGGCCTGGTCGGCCTGGGGCGCGGCCGGCGGAGCCGGCTGGGCGCAAGCGGCGAGGGTGGCGAGGGAAAGTGACGCGACCAGACGACGAGCGGGCATGACGGCGCTCCGGGCAGAAGGTAGGATGTGGACGGGACGAAGAATGGTCGTTCCGGGGACGCGGGGACGCCAGTCCCGACGTGGCGGGCGCCCTGACGCGGCGGCCCGGCCGCCCCTATCATTCCCGGACGACCGCCAGGGGTATCCCGGCCACCGCCGGGGTTGAGAGAGTCCCTTGGAACCTGACCCGGTTCATACCGGCGGAGGGAGCGCGGCGACCCGGGCCCCATGGCCCGAGACCCCGCTCCTCTCCGCGATCGCTGGAAGGAGCGTTGCCATGTCCGCACCCACCGTTGCCGCCACCTCCCTCGAGGAGGCCTTCCCGAACTCGCGAAAGGTGCACGTGCATGGGCCGCACGGGGTGCGCGTGCCGATGCGCGAGATCGCGCTCTCGGGCGGCGAGCCGCCGTTCAGGGTCTACGACACCAGCGGGCCGCAGGGCGTCGACGTGCGCGAGGGGCTGCCGTCGGTGCGCGGCGAGTGGCTCGCGGCGCGGGCGCGCGCCGGGCAGTGGGTGCAGGGCCCGGTGGGCCAGGACCCGACGGGCCTCATCCCGGCCTCGCTGCAGCGCGCGCCGCTCCGCGGCCGCGGGCTCGTGACGCAGATGCAGTTCGCCAAGCGCGGCGAGATCACGCCCGAGATGGAGTTCGTGGCGCTGCGCGAGGGCCTGCCCGCCGAGATGGTGCGCGAGGAGGTGGCGCGCGGCCGCGCCATCATCCCCGCCAACATCAACCATCCGGAAGTGGAGCCGATGATCATCGGCCGCCGCTTCCACGTGAAGATCAACGCCAACATCGGCAACTCCGCCGTCACCTCCTCGATCGAGGAAGAGGTGGAGAAGCTCCGCTGGGCCACGCTCTGGGGCGCCGACACGGTGATGGACCTGAGCACGGGGAAGAACATCCACGAGACGCGGCAGTGGATCATCCGCAACTCGGCCGTGCCCATCGGGACGGTGCCGATCTACCAGGCGCTCGAGAAGGTGGGCGGCGTGGCGGAGGACCTCACGTGGGAGATCTACCGCGACACCCTCATCGAGCAGGCGGAGCAGGGGGTGGACTACTTCACCGTGCACGCCGGCGTGCTGCTCGAGTACATCCCGATGACGGCGAACCGGATGACGGGCATCGTGTCGCGCGGCGGCTCCATCCTGGCCAAGTGGTGCCTGGCGCACCACCGGCAGAACTTCACCTACACGCACTTCCGCGAGATCTGCGAGATCATGGCGGCGTACGACGTGTCGTTCTCGCTGGGCGACGGGCTCCGGCCGGGCTCGATCGCCGACGCGAACGACGCGGCGCAGTTCGCCGAGCTCAAGACCCAGGGCGAGCTCAACCGCATCGCGTGGGCGCACGGCGTGCAGGTGATGAACGAGGGGCCCGGCCACGTCCCCATGCACCTGATCCGCGAGAACATGGAGAAGCAGCTCGCCTGGTGCGACGAGGCGCCGTTCTACACCCTCGGGCCGCTCACCACCGACGTGGCGCCGGGCTACGATCACATCACGAGTGCGATCGGCGCGGCGATGATCGGCTGGTTCGGCACGGCGATGCTCTGCTACGTGACGCCGAAGGAGCACCTCGGGCTCCCCAACCGCGACGACGTGAAGGCCGGCGTCATCGCCTACAAGATCGCCGCGCACGCGGCCGACCTCGCCAAGGGACACCCGCGCGCGCAGCTCCGCGACAATGCGCTCTCCAAGGCGCGCTTCGAGTTCCGCTGGCAGGACCAGTTCAACCTGGCGCTCGACCCGGTCACGGCGAAGGCGTACCACGACGAGACGCTGCCGGCCGACGGCGCCAAGGTGGCGCACTTCTGCTCGATGTGCGGGCCGAAGTTCTGCTCGATGCGGATCTCCGAGGACATCCGCCAGCTCGCCACGCGCGAGGCGGGGCTGGCGGAGAAGGCGGTGGAGTTCAGGGAGCGGGGGAGCGAGATCTATGTGACGCCGTAGGGGCGGGGGCCGCGGGGCTTCGGTCCTCGCGGCTGAAGCCGCGGCTCGGCTGAAGGCTGTCGCTGAAGCGACGTGAAGCGGGGGGATGAGTCCCGTGTCATTGCGAGGCCCCGCAGGGGCCGCGGCAATCCCGGTGCATCGGGGCGGAGTCCTGCGCGATGCCGGCTTGGGCTCCGTGCCGATGCACCGGGATTGCCGCGTCGCTCGCTGCGCTCGCTCCTCGCAATGAGCAGGGGGGTGTGCTGACGTCGCTTCAGCGACCCGCAACCCCGCTCACCACACCACCACCCCCGCCGTCACCACCAGCGCCACCGCCCACGCCGCGTCCAGGTTGAACCAGTACGTCCTGAGGAAGCGCACGCCCAGCTTCTCGTAGACCACGATCGCCACGAGCGCCGTCACGCCGAGATAGCCGGCCGTGTGTGCCAAGGTGGCGAGCGCTGGGACGTCGAGCGCGCCGGCCATCGAGGCGTGGTGCACGTGCGCCGCGTGCGCGCCGCCGCTCGCGAGCACCAGCGGCACCACCATCAGCCCCGCCCCGTGCGCCAGCGACATCAGGAACGACCACAGCGCGATGTCGCGCGGCCCGATGCGCATGCCGCCGGCGCTCAGGTGGGTCGGACGCACGAGGTGCCACACCCCAGTGGCGAGCAGCAGCGCCGCCACCACCCACCTGACCTTCGCCGGCTCGAGCGCGAGCCCGGCCATCATCGCCACCGCGATCGTGGCGCCGATGCCGAGCGCGTGCCCGGCGGCGAGCGGAAGGACGGCGCGCCAGACGGCGCGCCGCTGCCGCTCCTGCAGGCCCTTCGCCACCGCGAAGAGCCAGCCCATGCCCGGATTGATCCCGTGCAGTGCGCCGAGGCCGAGGAGGCCAGCCAGGGACATCGCGTCCATCGCCGTCATGCGTAGCAGAAGGAGTCGGACGAGGCGTCGCCGCCCTGCAGCCGCACCTGGTGCGGACGCAGGCCCTCCTCGACCTCGAACAGGAAGCGCGGGTCGAGCGCCATGCCGCCCGTGGGGTCCGCGTCGATCTTCGCCATCCAGCCCTTCACGCCGTCCGGGTAGAACTGCGCGTCCCACGGCGAGTAGAGCGAGTTGGTGACGTAGATGCGCCGGCCGTCGCGGCTGACCTCCACCATCTGCGGCGCGCCATTGAGCGGCCGGTCGGGCTGCGACGGATGCGCCGCGCGGCGCGCGATGCCGCCGAGCTCCACCGTGCCGGTGAGCCGCGGGTGGAAGGGGTCGGTCACGTCGTACTGCAGGAGCTTGCCGGTGCCCCAGCACGACACGTACAGGAACCGGTCGTCCACCGAGAGGTTGATGTCGGAGACCAGCGGCGGCACGGCGGCGAAGCCCCTGAGCATCGGGGGCAGGTCGTCCGGATCCGCCGGCTCGGCGGGGATGGTGATGACCTTCCGCGCGGCCCAGCGCTCGCTGCCGTTCGTGCCCTCGCGATACCACATCCACACCGACGCCGACAGGTCCTCGAGCGAGATCACGACGCCCGCGAAGCCGTAGGCCTTGGTCGGGTCGTGCGCCGGACGCAGCTCGAGCACCATCTGGTGCTGGGCACCGAGGTCGATGGCCTGGCGGTGCGCCCGGGTGCGCAGGTCCCACACGTGCAGGTGGTGGCCGTACTTCCCGGCTAGCAGCAGTTCCGGGTCGAGCCCCTTCGTCACCATGTCGGGCGTGCCCCACTCGCTCGTGACCATGGTGTCGTGGCCCAGGTGCCAGAAGAAGTCGTAGGCGAGGTACTGGGGGCCGCGGTCGCACTCCCACTGGCCCTTCACCTCGAACGTGTCGTGGTCGAGCATGAAGATGCCTCCCGGGCCGCCGCCGTCGGGCGCGCCGAGCGCGTTCATGTAGATGCCGTCGGGACCGCAGTGCACGGTGTGCGGGGCCGCGTAGCCCGTCCTCGCGTGCAGCTCGCTGCCCTCGATGACCTTCACGAGCCGGGGATTCCGCGGATCGGGCTTCGTGTCGACGACGTGGATGCGCGACGAGTGGATGCCGGGTACCACCAGGTAGCGGCGCTCCACGTGGGGATGCGGCGCGAAGGGGCACAGGTGCGAGCTGCAGGCGTTCCAGCCGAAGTGGTGCAGCTCGTTGTCGCTGTGCGGGAACTCCACCTGCCCGACGAGCTTCGCGTAGGTGGGCGACCGCGGATCGACATCGACGACGCCGATGGCGTCGCGCCGCCCTTCACCGGTTGGGTTGAGCAGCGCGACGTAGGCCAGCTCCTCGGCGGGCGCCTCCATGGCGAGCGCGGGCGAGGGATAGAACGTGGGGTCGGGGCGCCAGGTGGGCATGGTCAGTCTCCGGGGCGGTCGGTGAGGTCGAGGTGCAGGAACAGGGCGCCGTCGCGTTCGGCCACCACGCGGGCGTCGAGTCCCGTGAGGGTGGTGTCGCGGTCGATCGGTCCCGACAGGCGGGCGGTGAGCGCGGCGAGCCGGCGACGGCGTGCCGCGGCGAGCAGCACGTCCACCAGCTGGCGGGTGGCCTCGTCGTGCGTGCGGCCGGGGGCCGCGATCACCTCGGTGGCGTCGCCGGCGAGCCAGCCCAGGCCGATGATCGGCGTGTCGTCGCCGTCGTCGGTCACGGCGGCCCAGACCTCGGGGCGCACGGTGCCCAGGCGCCGAGCGGCGCCCGGCGAGAGCGCGAGCAGCGCCTCCACGAACCGGCGGACGCCCTGCAGGTCCGGGTGCAGCGGGTGCGCGAGCGTCGCGAGCGTGGCCCGGTCGAGGGGCAGCAGGCGGATCGCCCCGGCGTGAATCCGGGTGGGCTGCAGGACGTAGGGGAAGGCCTGCGGGGACGACGTGGAAAGCACGAGGGGGTCCTCCTTCCAGGGTCGACGGAGCCGGCATGGTCCCCGTCTGCATTGAAAGGCGCAGGTTCCGGCCGGAACGGCTCACGGCTGGCGCCGGCGGGCGGGCCGCACTCAATTGGAACGGGACCTCACTCCGCGACGGAGCGGCCATGGGCCACCCGGCCATCACCCAGGCACTGATCGAGCTCGCGCACGGCGACACGGGGGCGCACGACCGCCTCTTCCCGCTCGTCTACGACTCGCTGCGGGACCTGGCGCGGCGCGAGCTGCGGCGCGAGCGGCCCGATCACACCCTCTCCGCGACCGCCCTCGTCCACGAGGCGTACCTCAAGCTCGTGCAGCTCGACCGCATCGACTGGAAGGGACGCGCGCACTTCTTCGGCGTGTGCGCGCCGGTGATGCGGCAGGTGCTCATCAGCCACGCGCGGAGCCGCAACGCCGTGAAGCGCGGCGCCGGCGCGGTGAAGCTGCCGCTGGCCGACGCCCTCGCGGTGGCGGAGGAGCGGCCGGACGACCTGGTGGCGCTCGACGAGGCGCTGACGCGGCTGGAGGCATTGAGCCCGCGCCAGGCGCGGGTGGTGGAGGCGCGCTTCTTCGCGGGGATGAGCGTGGAGGAGACGGCCGCCGCGCTCGACATCTCGCCGGCGACCGTGAAGCGCGAGTGGACGGCGGCCCGCGCCTGGCTCAACCGGGAGCTGGCGGGGTGACGCGACCGACGCTCACGCCCGAGCGCTGGGCCCGGGTGCAGGAGGTGCTCCTCGACGCGCTGGCGCACGACGGCGCGGCGCGCGAGGACGTGGTGACGCGCGCCTGCGTCGGCGATCCCGCGCTCGAGGACGACGTGCGCTCGCTCATCGCCGCGCACGAGGCGGAGAGCGTGCTGCCCGATACGGTGGAGATCCCGACCGCCAGCGAGCCCGCGACGCTGCAGTGGGTGGGGCCGTACCAGCTGCTGCGCGAGCTGGGCCGCGGC
>DASUOW010000050.1:0-9621 GCA_036276435.1 Gemmatimonadales bacterium | reverse complement strand
TTCTACGGCGAGTGGGACGGCCAGCGGCGCAAGCGCGTGATCGTGAAGATCATGGGAGAAACCTGACCCCCGCTGGAAGTGGGCGCCGGGTCATGATAGCTTGTGCGCCGCTCGGTCGACCTCCTCGCCGAGCGAACCTCTCGCACAAGCGGTGGAGTGAAGGCCCATGACCGAGACCCTCGTTCGCGATGAACTGGCGCAGGCACCGGCCCACGAGCGGCGCTACGTCACCAATGCAGACGCGACGTGCCGCATGTTCCAGAGCGACCTCATCGAGCGGCTGAGCCACGTGCAGCCGTGGGTGCCGCACGTGATCTTCGTGCCGGTGATCGCGCTGGCGTTCTTCGCCGGGATGCAGCGCCAGGGGCTGACGCAGGCCGTCGTCTGGGCGCTCGGCGGCCTCCTCGTCTGGACCATCGCCGAGTACGTGATCCATCGCTTCGCCTTCCATCCGCCGCAGTGGATCGAGGACGACACGCGCCGCATCGCCGCGCGGCTCGGGCCCGACGACGCCGTGATCCCGGCGCTGCCGACGCTCCGGCACAAGTTCTACTTCCTCGTGCACGGCGTGCATCACGATTACCCGAACGACTCGACCCGGCTCGTCATGCCGCCGTCGGTGAGCATCCCGCTCGCGGCCGTCTTCTACTACCTGTTCCAGTCGGCGGTGGGCGCCGTGGCGGCGCCGGCCACGTTCGCGGGCTTCATCGCGGGCTATCTCGCCTACGACACGATCCACTTCGCCACGCACCACGTCCGGCCGCGCTCGTCGGTCAGCCGCTCGCTCAAGCGGCGCCACTTCCGGCACCACTACGCCGACTCCGAGAAGGACTACGGCGTCAGCTCGCCGCTGTGGGACGCGATCCTGGGCACCATGAGCCGGGACGAAGGCGCACGCCGCGCCTGATCGCTCCGGGATGTCAGCAGCGAAGCGGGGCCGCGCACGTGCGCGGCCCCGCCTGTTTGCGTCCCATCGATGAACATCGAAGGCGCCGGATGTGGGCCCGCCCACCATGTCGAGCCCCGCACCCGGCCCGGAGAGGCATTCGGAGGTCGTCGGAGGAAGGCGCCTCGTCCGGTCGTTCCCTTCGACCCGCTGCGGTACGGCTGCAGCACGTCGTGTAGCGTGGATACAAGATGCAGAATCTGTCCGTCCCGGCAAGACGGAAGTATCTGACACCCGAAATTTCTTGACAGTGGAGCGTCGCCGGTCAGCCTGCGCGGTGCAGCGTCGCCGATGGGTGCGTCGCGGCGCCGCCCACGATGCGGTTGCGGCCCAGGCCCTTGGCGCGGAAGAGCCGCGCATCGGCCTCGTCCACCAGCTCGGCCGCGTCGGTGCCATCATGAGGATAGGTGGCGATGCCGGCGCTCAGCGTCAGGGACACCTGCCCCAGCCCACGCGGCAGCTCGATGACCAGCGACTGCACCTCGGCGCGGATCTCCTCGAGCTTCTCGAGCGCGACCTCGGGACTGGTATCCGGCAGCAGCAGCACGAACTCCTCGCCGCCGTAGCGCGCCAGCACGTCGCTGCGGCGCGTCATCAGGCGCACCCGCTCGGCGATGGCGCGGAGCCCCGCGTCGCCCGCCGCGTGGCCGTAGCGGTCGTTGAATTCCTTGAAGTGGTCCACGTCCAGCATCGCGATGCTGAGCGGCCGCTGCACCCGCTGCGCGCGGCCCAGCTCGCCCAGGATGCGCTCGTCGAGGTGCCCCCGGTTGAACACGCCCGTCAGGCGGTCGATCGCCGACAGCCGGCGCAGGTCGCGGGCCCGCAGCACGATGACGCTGCTCAGCGCCGAGGCGATCATGAGCAGGAAGACGCGCGAGACCTGGCTGCCCCAGTCGAAGTTGCCGTAGGCGGCGATCTGCTCGGGCAGCGCCGACAGGTCGTACGCCGACCACGCAATCACGACGATGGCCAGGTACTGCGCCACCGATAGCGCTCCCGCGAGGATGCACAGGCGCACGTCGTAGCGCAGGCACGTCGCCGCGATGGCGAGGAAGTACACCTCGAACGCCACCCGGCTGTTGACCGAGACGAGCGGCTGGCCGGTGAGCGTGTAGGTGAAGAGGGCGAGGCTGACAAGCGAGACGTCGAAGGCGGTGCTCGCGAGTCCGAGCCAGTGTGGCCGGCGGTCGCGGCGCACCGCGATCCAGACCGCGAGGGTCGCGAGCACCGCCGCCATCGTCACGCCGAAGCCGATGCGGTGCTCGAAGAAGGCGGGCTGCACGATGAGGTTCGCGAGCGGCACGAGGAGGAGCAGCAGCGTGACGGCGACGCGCACGCGCGCCACCACCAGCTCGCTCTGCCGGCCCGCATCGGCGAGCACGGCGTCGGGCCGCCGCCAGAGGCGGCGCCAGAAACCGGTCAAGCTTCCGTCGCCCGAGATCCCCATGTCATGCATGCTGTTGCAGAGTCCCGTCTTAGGGTGTCCGACTCCTCGACGGAAGGGGATTCCGCAAGAAGCGGACTACATCAGGCGATACTTGGGCCCACTACCGCCTTCCCTAGGAAGCCAGCGGGGGCCCAGCACGTCCGTCGCCTTGCAGTCCACGCAATTGGGTGCGTTGACCCGGAGCTCGTCACCTACTCGTTCGTACACCCCTGCCGGGCAAAGGTGGGCGTAGAAGTCCGCCACCTCGGCGCCGACGTCCTTGCCGACGATGAGGTGGGTCGGGATCGTGTCGCGCGTCGCGTTGCCCGACTTGAACACCGCGTCCACCTTGCTGAACGTCAGCACGTTGTCCGGCACGAACGGCTCGGCCGCCTCGACCTCGCGCGGCGTCTCGGCGTCCTGGGGCATGTCGATCCGGCCGCCGGGGAAGCGCCCGCCCGTCAGCGTCATCACGCCGGCCTTGATGCCGCCCAGCCAGAAGCCGTCCTTGAAGGCCAGGCGCATGTTGCGCGTGCGGCGCATGTCCTCGACGATGTAGCTCTCGTTCACGAGCCGGTCGTACTCGCCGAGCGCGCCCGCGGACACGTCGCCGCGCCTGAGCGCCCCGACCGTGGCGCGCGCGGCATAGAGGCCCGATTGCATCGCGTAGTGGATGCCCTTGAGCGAGGGCACGTCCACGAAGCCCACGGTGTCGCCCACCATCAGCAGGCCGTCGCCCGTGCGCCGCGAGGGGAGCGCGTAGTAGCCGCCCTCGGGGATCGTCTTGGCGCCCCACTCGAGCAGCTGCCCGCCCTCGAGCACCGCACGGAACAGCGGATGGAGCTTGAGCCGCTGGAGCATCTCGTGCACGTCGAGGGCCGACGAGTGATAGTCGAGGCCCACGACGATGCCGAGCGACACCTGGTTCTGCCCCAGCGGATACATCCACGTCCCGCCGAAGGCGTCGGCCGGGAGCGGCCAGCCCATGGTGTGCACCACGCGATCGAGCGGCTGCTTCACCTCCCAGACCTCCTTCACGCCCAGCGCGAAGATCTGCGGGTTCTCGGAGGTGATGCCCTGCCACGCGCGGTACGCCTGCCCGAGCGGGCCGCGCGTCCCCTCGGCGAGGATGACGACCTTGGCGGTGAGCTCGGTGGGCTCGGCATACACGTCGGTGGGCTGGCTCTCGCGGTCGAGCCCGGACGGCGCCGTCCGCACGCCCACGACGCGCTGGCCGTCGACCAGCAGCGACTCCACCGGGAACCCCGGGAAGAGGTTCACGCCGAGCGCCTCGGCCTGCTCGCCGAGCCAGCGCACCATCTCGCTCAGCGAAGCGGTGAAGTAGCCGTGGTTCTTCATCGTCGGCGGCGTAGGGATCTGGCGAGCGCCGCCCTTCGTGAGGTAGTAGACTGCTTCCCCGCTCACGGGCTGGCGGAACGGGAACTCCTCGAGCTTCTTGTCGGGAAAGAGTTCCTGGAACGCGCGCGGGTTCACCACGGCACCGGAGAGGCTGTGTTCGCCGAGGGCGCCGGCCTTCTCGAGCACGCCGATGTTCAGGTCGCCGAGGGAGGCGTCCTGCTTCGCGAGCCGGGCCAGCTCGATCGCGCAGCTGAGGCCGGCCGGTCCGGCGCCCACGATCAGGACGTCCATCTCCACCGCATCCGGACCCGGCGCGTCGGCGCGGATCAGGCGGTCGGTGGGGAGGGTGGACTGATGGCGGACGGGAAGGATTCGGGCCACGACAATCTCCTGGATGGGGCCGCTCGGGCCGGTGCTCGGGCGGGAGAATTATAGCGGAGGGCAGGCATGGAGTTCGGGCGGGCGGTACGGGATCCGTGGGTGTGGGGACAGCTCGCGCTGATCGCCACAGTGGTGGCGCTGTCGGGCCCGCTGGCCCGGCAGCTGCCCGGTCAGGGCGGCGGCTGGACGCGGTGGGCCGGCTTCTCGCTGCTGGCCCTGGGCCTGAGCATCATGATCCGCGGCGCGGCCGATCTCGGGCGGAGCCTGACGCCCGCCACCGAGCCCGTGGCCGACGGGCAGCTGGTGACGCGCGGGCTGTACGAGTTCGTCCGGCACCCCATCTACCTCGGGGTCTCGCTCACCCTCATGTCGGTGCCCCTGCTCTCGCGGAACTGGCTGCTCGCGCTGGTGGTCTTCGCCATCGCGCTCGGCTACTTCGAGGGCAAGGCGCGCGTGGAGGAGCGGAAGCTCCGGGTGCGCTTCCCGCGATACCGCGAGTACGCCGCGCTGGTGCCGCGCCTGCTGCCGTTCGGCTGGAAGTGACGGTGTTCAACTACGACGAGGTCGCCGACCGCTACGTGCGGCAGGTGGACACGAACCCCTTCAACGCCGACTACGAGCGCCCCGCCATGCTCGGGCTGCTGCCGCCGCTCGCCGGCCTCGACGTGCTCGACGCGGGCTGCGGTGCCGGCTGGTACGCGGAACGGCTGCTGGAGGCCGGAGCGCGAGTCACCGGGGTGGACGCCAGCGCGGTCATGGTGGCGTTCGCCCGGCGGCGGCTGGGCGAGCGCGCGGCGATCCACGTGCAGGACCTCGCGGCACCGCTGCCCTTCGCCGATGGCTCGTTCGACCTCGTGCTGAGCCCGCTGGTCCTGCATTACCTCCCCGACCTCGTCCCCACGCTGGCCGAGTTCCGTCGGGTGCTGCGCCCCGCGGGCACGCTCGTCTTCTCGACCCACCATCCGTGTCACGAGGCCGACCGGCTCGAGGCCGCCGGTCGCGCGATCGACTACTTCGCGACGGAGCCGGTGGAGGAAGAGTGGGACGACATCGGCCGGGTGCGGTTCTTCCGCCGCCCGCTGTCGGCCGTCTTCGAGGCGCTGGCGGTGGCGGGTTTCCTCGTGGAGCGGGTGGTCGAGCCGCGCCCCGCGGAGGCGTTGCGCGCCCGGCGTCCCGAGCTGCACGCGCGGCTGCTGCGCCGGCCCGAGTTCCTGTGTGTCCGGGCGGTGGCGCGGCCTTAGATTCCCGGCATCATGCCCACCCCACAACCGATCCCCGGCTTCCGTCCCGTCCCCTTCACGGGCGTCATCTACGTCATGGCCGAGGCGGCCAAGCGCGGCTATCGCTACGGCCATCCGGATTGGGCCAACCTCGGCCAGGGCCAGCCCGAGACGGGGCCGCTGCCCGGTGCGCCGCCGCGCGTGCACCACGTCGAGATCGGCGTCGACGACCAGGAGTACGCGCCGGTGCCCGGCATCTGGGAGCTGAGGGAGGCGGTCGCCGCGCTCTACAACACCATGTACCGCCGCGGCATGAAGTCGCAGTACAAGGCCGAGAACGTCTGCATCTGCGGCGGCGGGCGCAGCTCGCTCACGCGCGCCGTCTCGGCGCTCGGGCAGGTGAACCTCGGGCACTTCCTGCCCGACTACACCGCCTACGAGGAGCTGCTCGACATCTTCAAGCTCTTCACCAGCATCCCGATCCTGCTCGATCCCGCCAGCGGCTACCGCTTCACCGCCGACGACCTCGAGCGCGAGGTGCTTGGCAAGGGTCTCTCGGCCGTGCTGCTGTCGAACCCGAACAACCCCACCGGCCACACCATTCAGGGCGAGGAGCTGCAGCGCTGGGTGGCGAAGGCGCGCACGCTGCAGTGCACGCTGCTGCTGGACGAGTTCTACTCGCACTACATCTGGACCGGCGACGAGCACGCGCACCCGATGGTCTCGGCGGCGCAGTACGTGGAGGACGTCGAGAAGGACCCCGTGGTGCTGTTCGACGGCTTCACGAAGAACTGGCGCTACCCCGGCTGGCGCTGCACCTGGGTGGTGGGACCGAAGCAGGTCATCGACGCGGTGGCGAGCACCGGCAGCTTCCTCGATGGCGGCGGCTCGAAGCCGCTGCAGCGCGCGGCGCTCCCGCTGCTCGAGCCGGCCGTCGTGCTGCAGGAGACGGCGGCGCTGCAGCAGGCGTTCCGGCAGAAGCGGAAGCTGATGCTGAAGGGCCTCAAGGCGGCGGGCGTGCGCTTCGACCTCGACCCCGAGGCCACGTTCTACTGCTGGGGCGACATCTCGGGGCTGCCGGAGGGACTGAACGAGGGGATGGCGTTCCTGAAGGCGGTGCTCGACCAGAAGGTCGTGGTGGTGCCGGGCGAGTTCTTCGACGTGAACCCGGGCAAGCGGCGCGCGGGCCGGCCGTCGCGCTTCCGGCAGTACGTGCGCTTCAGCTTCGGGCCCGAGATCAATGCGGTGAAGACCGGGGTGGAGCGGATCCAGCGGATGGTGAAGGCGGCCTCGTAGCACGGCGCCTCAGGCGCTGACCACCTCGAGGCTGAGGTCGGCCGCGATGACGCTGTGGGTCAGCGCGCCGATCGACACGTAGTTCACGCCCGCCTCGGCGTACACCGCGACGTTCTCGAGCGTGATCCCGCCCGTGGCCTCGAGCTCGATCTCCGGCGAGAGCTCGCGGGCGAGGGCCCCCCATTCGCGCACCGTCTCCGGCGTCTGGTTGTCGACGAGCAGGCGCGTGGCCCCGGAGGCGGCCGCCTCCTCCACCTGCTCGCGCGACTCCACTTCCACCTGCAGCCCACGAACGCCCAGCTCACGCGCGGTCGCGAGCGCGTCGGCGAGCGTGCGACCGCTCGCGCGCAGGGCCTGCCAGTGGTTGTCCTTCACCATCACGGTGTGCGACAGTCCGAGGCGGTGCATCTCGCCGCCGCCGGCGAGGACGGCCGAGACGTCGAGCAGGCGGAGGCCGGGCGCCGTCTTCCGCGTGTGGAGGATGCGGCACGGCGTGTGGCGGACCGCATCGGCATAGCGACGCGTCTCGGTGGCAATTCCGGACGCGCGCTGCAGCAGGTTGAGCATCGTGCGCTCCGCGCGCAGCACGTCGCGCAGCGGCCCACTCACCCGGCCGGCCACGGTTCCACCCGGCAGCAGCTCGCCCTCCGACGCGCACCACTCGATGGCCCCGAGCCCGCAGGCCACCGCCACGGCCTCGGCGTAGACGAGCCCGGCCAGCACCGTGCTGCGCCGGACCTCCAGGATCCCCAGCCCCGGCAGTCCGAGGGGGACGGTGACCTCGCTCGTCACGTCCCCCTCGCCATCCTCCGCCAGGGCCCGGTGCGCGAGCGCCGTGGCGTCGGCGAGGATGTCGGCTCGCGCGAAGAGCTCGCCCATCGTCAGTCGCCCGGCTTCTGCGAGGCCTGGGGCCCGAGCGCGATCATGCGGTCCACCGACGCCTTCGCGCGCGCCGCGATGTCGGGCGGCACCGTGACGAGGTAGCGGTCGTGCACCAGCGCATCGCGCGTGTTCTCGAGCGTGATCGTCTTCATGTACGCGCACACCGCCTCGGGGTCCGCCGCGAGGAAGCGCTTCGCCGGCGCCTCCTTCTCCATGCGGTGCATGATCCCGGTTTCGGTGGCGATGATGTACTCGCTGGCGGCGCCGTCGCGCACGAGGTTGATCATCCCCTCCGTCGAGGCGATGTGGATGCCCTTCGGGTCCAGGTCGCCGCAGCCGATGCCGTAGATCAGCTGCCCCGCGCAGCCGCACTCCGGGTGCACCAGCACGTCCGCGTCGGGATGCTCGCGCCGGATCTGGTTCAGCACGTCGGGCCGGATGCCGGCGTGCACGTGGCACTCGCCCATCCACACCTCGACGTTGCGGTCGGGGCGCATGCGGCGCACGTGCGAGCCGAGGAAGAAGTCCGGGAGGAAAAGGATGCCCTTGTCGGCCGGGATGGCATCGATGACCTCGAGCACGTTGCCGCTGGTGCAGCAGTAGTCGAGCTCGGCCTTCACCTCGGCGGTGGTGTTGACGTAGCCCACGGCGATGTAGCCGGGGAACTGCGCCCGCCACTTCCGCACGTCCTCGGCGGTGATCGTGTCGGCGAGGGAGCAGCCGGCGCGCAGGTCGGGGAGCAGCACGCGCTTCCGCGGCGAGAGGATCGCCGCTGTCTCGGCCAT
The DNA here is from genome assembly GCA_036276435.1 of Gemmatimonadales bacterium. Lineage (GTDB taxonomy): Bacteria > Gemmatimonadota > Gemmatimonadetes > Gemmatimonadales > GWC2-71-9 > JAGGAG01. The sequence goes on along the minus strand of DASUOW010000050.1, from coordinate 1,326 downwards.
GAAGTGCACGCCGCAGAACACGATCACCTCGGCGTCGGTCTTCGCCGCCTCGCGCGACAGGCCCAGGGAGTCGCCCACGAAATGGGCGACGTCCTGCACCTCGGGGCGCTGGTAGTTGTGGGCCAGGATCACCGCGCCACGCTCCTGCGCGAGGCGGCGGATCTCCGACTGCAACGCGGCCACGTCGGCCGGCGAGAGTCGCGACGGTTCGATGACGGGCAGTTCGAGCGGCATCAGACGGTGCGCTTCCTTCGGGGTGGATAGTCGGCCCGCCGGTGGCCGCCGACGCTCTCGCGCCGGCGGCGGGCACTGGCGGTGATCAGGCGCGCCACGAGCAGCTGGCGGCGTGTGCGCCACGCCGTGATGGGCGTGCGGCGCTCGAGCTCCTGGAGCGCGCGCTCGGCCTCGAGCAGCGTCTCCTCGGTGCGCACCACGCCCACGCACCGCGTCATGACCTCGCGCATCTCGCGGCGGATCTCCGCGCAGCCGGCGTCGTGCCCGCCCCGTTCGGCATCGGCATCCGCTGCCGCCGGCGTCACCTCGCCCACGACGTCGTCCGAGGTGATCTCGCGGAGCACCTCGCGCGCCACGCGATCGGCGAAGACGAGCCCTTCGAGCAGCGAGTTCGAGGCGAGACGGTTGGCGCCATGCACGCCGGTCGAGGCCACCTCGCCTGCGGCCCACAGGCGGTCCACGCTCGAGTGCCCGTCGAGATCGGTGCGGATGCCGCCCATGGCGTAGTGCAGCGCGGGCGCCACCGGCAGCAGGTCCGTGGCGGGATCGAGGCCGTGGCGGGCGAGCATCGCGTGGATGCCGGGGAAGCGCGCGGCGAAGTCGTCGAGGTGGCGCGCATCGAGGAAGGCGCCGCCGCGCGCGTCAGCTTCCTGCACGGCGCGGGCGACCACGTCGCGCGGCCCCAGCTCGCCGCGCGGATCGGCGTCCAGCGCGAAGCGGCGGCCGTCCTGCTCCACCAGGTACGCGCCCGCGCCCCGCACCGCCTCCGAGATCAGCGGCGCCGGGTTGACGCCCGCGAGCTTGAGCGCCGTGGGATGGAACTGCAGGAACTCGAGGTCGCGCAGCTCCGCGCCCACCTCGTGGGCGAGTGCCCAGCCGTCGCCGGTGGCGCCGAGCGGGTTGGTGGTGACGGCATACAGCTGGCCCACGCCGCCGGTGGCCAGCACCACCGCGCTCGCCGGGATGCCGAACGGCCGTCCGTCGGCGTCGAGTGCGACCGCGCCCACGACGCGGCCCTGCTCCACCACGAGGCGCCGCACCTCGGTGTGCTCCAGGATCGTGATCTCGGGCAGGTGCCGCGCGATGGCGGTC
>DASUOW010000049.1:0-2430 GCA_036276435.1 Gemmatimonadales bacterium | reverse complement strand
TCTCGCGGCCGCGCGTGAGCACGCGCTGCAGGGCCGCGGGATCCATCAGGTTCCAGTTCGCGTCGACGAGCGAGTACTCCCAGCCCATCTCGGCGCTGAAGTCGACGAACGAGGTCAACGCCGCCTCGTTCTTCGGGCTGTCGTCGTCGGACCACCAGCTCCACGAGACGCGTCCGGGCCTGATCCAGCTGGTGTCGGCCACCACCGACGGCGGCGCGAGATCGTTGACGAGCGTCGACTCGAAGATGGCGGCGGGCGTGCGACCCACCATCACGACGCGCCACGGCATGGTCCACGGGAGGGTCGAGGACGGCTCGGCCTTTCCGACCCCCTGGCCCTCGGCGGCGTCGGGCAGCCGTATGCCGTAGGTGTTGCCCGGGGCGTGGCCCGCGAGGTGCGACGCGGCGAAGTGCTCGTCGAGCCCTGACTCGGTCACGAGCGCCCATGCGCGGCCGCCGACGCTGAAGAGCGCCGGGAAGTCCCAGCCGGCGGCCAGCGGCGATGCCGTGCCGGCGGGAGCCGCGATGTAGAGGTCCTCATACGCCGGCGTGTACTTGCCGGCAGGGCTGCGCGGCGCAATCCACGCGCGGGTGCCGGCCGGCACGGTGAATCCCGTCGATTCCGCCGTCACCGTGCGCGCCGTGGGATCCGACTCGGGGAACCGGTAGCGGAAGGCCGCGCCGTCGGTGGCGGCCCGCACGACGACGTCGAGCCGCGCCCCGCTCGGGTTCGCAAACGAGAAGGTCACCTCGGTGGCGCGGTGTCGAACGTCACGCTTCTTGCCGTGCACGGCCGTGTACGAATCGTCGATGTCGGCCTTCGCCGACTGCCCGGTGAACCGCAGCCCCTTCGCGAACGCCTGGTCTGCGCGGGTGATGCCGAGCGGCGACCACGCGAGCACGTCGGTGCGCTCTGCTCCCGCACCGAGCGCGACCCGGTACGAGAGCGCGCCACCCGCATCGAGGCGCAGTTCGAAGACGACGGCTCCATCGGGTGAGGACACCGACCAGTTGTCGGCCGCACTCGCCATCGTTGCCGCCAGCATCGTGAGGATTGCGAAAGTCGATGTCTTGATGAGCTGCATATGCGCCCCTCAGCCTCAGCCCCCAGCCCCACCCTGCGAGCCCCTGGGCCCTTGAGCCCTTGGGCCCTTGAGCCCTTGAGCCCTTGGGCCCTTGAGCCCTTGGCCCCTTGAGCCCTTGAGCCCTTGAGCCCTTGAGCCCTTGAGCCCTGATAGTATCCCCGTGATGCCCCCAGTGAAGCCCTGGCGCGGCAACGTGCGCGCGCTCCGGCCCATGCTCGCGACGCTCGCCGAGCACTCGAGGCGCGACCCCTCCTTCGTCTACGAGCCCAAGTACGACGGCATCCGCGCGCTCGCGTCGGTCCAACCCGGAAGCGTGGCGCTCTACTCGCGCCTGGGCAACGAGAAGTCGGCGCAGTTCCCCGAGATCGTCGAGGCGCTCGCCGCGTTCGCGAAGGCGCGGAAGGCGCCGCTCGTGCTCGACGGCGAGGTCGTGGCGCTCGACGCGAAGGGAGAGCCCGCCGGGTTCCAGCAGTTGCAGGGCCGCATTCACGTCTCGACCGGCGCGCCGCCGGCGCTGTCGGTCGCGTTCATCGTGTTCGACATCCTGCGCGACGGCGACGAGGACCTCTGCGACCTGCCGCTCGCCGACCGCCGGGCGCGGCTCGAGCAGGTCTTCGCGAGGGCGAAAGCGAACGCGATCTGGCTGGGCGAGCAGGTGCGCGGCGACGGGGAGGCCATGTGGGAGCGCGCCAAGGCGCAGGGCTGGGAGGGCCTGATCGCCAAGCGCGCCGCGTCGCCGTACCGAGCGGGAAAGCGCTCCCCGGACTGGATGAAGCTGAAGCTCGTCGTCACGCAGGAGTTCGTGATTGGCGGGTGGACCGAGCCGCGCGGCACGCGCTCCCGCTTCGGCGCGCTGATGCTCGGCGTGTACGAAGGCGACGACCTGGTCTACGTGGGGCACACCGGCGCCGGGTTCGACGGCAAGGAGCTCGACAAGGTCCACGGCTTGCTTCGCCCGCTCGAGACGCCCGAATGCCCGTTCCGCCAGAGGCCGAAATCCAACGAGCGCCCCCACTGGGTGCAGCCCACGTTGGTGGCGGAGGTGAAGTTCACCGAGTGGACCGCCGATGACAAGCTGCGGCACCCGACCTACCTCGGGTTGCGGGACGACGTGGAGGCGCGCAAGGTGACGCGCGAGCGCAAGCCGCCGGCCACGCGCACCGCGGCCGCGCCGCGTGCGGCGGAGCGCGCGTCGCCGCCCCGGACGGGGCGCGGAAGCCCGTCGCCCACAGCCCCCAGCCCGCCGTCCAGCGGCCAAAGACCGAGGTCCAAAGCCCGAACGGGCGAGACTCGACGCCCAAAGCCGTTCGTGCTGTCCGCCGATCTGTCCGCGCTGGTCGACCAGC
>DASUOW010000048.1:0-7162 GCA_036276435.1 Gemmatimonadales bacterium | reverse complement strand
GTTCTCGTTGTTCCGCAGCATCCGCACGGCGAGCGTCCGCATGCAGCGCTCGATGAGACACGCCGAGTGCGGGTCGATGGACTGCCCCCACAGCTTCATCAGCCGGGTCACTTCCTCGATGAACGGCGCCGAGCCCGCGACGGCACCCGCGATCACGTCGCTGTGGCCGTTGAGGTACTTGGTGGCGCTCGTGATCACGACGTCGGCGCCGTGCTCGAGGGGTCGGAAGTTGATCGGGCTCGCGAAGGTGGCGTCCACCAGCAGCGCCACGCCCTCCTCCTTCGCGATCCGGGCCATCGGGGTGAGGTCCACGATGCGCAGCAGCGGGTTGATCGGCGTCTCGACGAAGATGGCCCGGGTGTTCGTCCGCACCGCCTTCTTCCAGGCGCGCGGTTCCACCGGGCTCACGTAGGTGATCTCGACGCCGAACTTGCCGAACTCCTCGTCGAACAGCTTCCGGGTGCCGCCGTAGATCCACGAGCTCGAGAGCAGGTGGTCGCCGGGCCGCAGCACCGCGAGGTGCGCCAGCGCGGTGGCCGCCATGCCGCTCGAGAGGAACAGTCCCTCCTCCGCGCCCTCGAGCAGCGCGTACTTGCGCGCGATGCTCGTCTGGTTCGGGTTGTTCCCGTAGCGCGTGTAGAGCACCTCCTCGGTGGAACCCACCGGGTTGGTGAAGGTGCTCGTCTGCTGGAGGGGGGCCACCACCGGGGCCCAGTCGGGCAGGCGGTGCGGGGTGCCGTGGATCGCGATGGTCGAGGGGCCGGGGCGGCGCGTCATGCGAAGGGGATGAGGGTGAAGCCGTGGTCGTCGTGCCGCGCGAGCCGCAGCGATTCGAGGGTGGCCAGCGCCGAGGCCGCGCGGTCGGCCGGCCACGCGAGGCGCCGCGCCAGCTCGGCGCAGGTGCAGCCCGCGTCGCGCAGCTCCATGAAGGCGAGCCGCGCATCCTCGCTGACCGACCCCAGCAGCTCCGGCGCCCCATCGTCGTGCACCACGGTCACCGCGAGCCGCTGCGGCTCGAGCACCTCGTGCACCTGCTCGCGCAGGTCCTCGTGCAGCCCGGCGATGGCGACGAACTTCGCCTGGCCGCTGCGGAGCAGCTTCGCCACCACCTCGTCGGCGCAGCTCAGGTCGAGCAGGTCCACCTCGCGGAAGTCGAGCACGGCCGCGTGGCAGTTGGACTGGGTCAGCTTGAGCTCGATGCGATCGCGCACCAGCGCGCCGGTGGCCCGGGTGACCAGGATCCGGTACGGAGTGGCGAGCGCCTCGCGCAGCACGCGGGCGACGTTGATGGTCTCGATCATTCGGCGGCGGTATCCTGGGACGGGATCGTCACCTGCAGCTGCGAGCCGGGGAAGAAGCAGAGGTTCTCCACCAGCGGTACGTCGTCGTCCCACGAGGGAACGATCGCCAGCCGCGCGGTGCCGCTCCGGACGCTGATCTTGCCGTGCCAGCGTTGAAGGTAACGCTTGATGCCCGCAAAGCCCTGCCCGCGTCCCGGATCACGGAAGCGGCTCACCCCTTGCACCAGCGCCGCCTCCAGGGCGGTGCCGTCGCGCCAGCGGTCGCCGAAACGCTTCGCCTGCGTGGCTTCGAGGGAACGGCGGAACCCGACGCCGGCATCGCTCACCGCGATGACGGCCACCCGACGGCCCAGGCGGCGACGATAGTGGTACGTCTGCACGGCCACCCAGCCGCCCGTGCCGGCGTGCTCCACAATATTCTGGCACGACTCCGAAAGTGCCATGGCGAATCCCATCGTCGCCTTCGCTTCCAGTCCGAGTTCGCCGGTCAGGATGCGCTGGGCCCCTTCCTGTATACCCCCGACCACGTCGTGCACGTCCTCGCTCGCCCGGACCGGCGTGATCTCGAGCAGCGTGTCGGAGTGCCGGGCGCCGCGATGCGGCCGCGGCAGCTTGCCGTGCAGCTCGAACAGGTCGGCCGCGTGCTCGAAGAAGCGCATCCGGGACCAGTAGCTGCGCACGTCGTCGTTGGTGGGGATGGCGAGCAGGGGCTTCTCGCCCTTGTCCTCCCGGATGGACTGTCCGGCCGTCAGCAGCCCGACGAGCGAGTACGGCGTCGACCACTGCACGCCGCGCCCGTCGAAGAACAGGCGTTCCTCGGGCGGCCACGCGCCGATCCCGGCCACGAACTGCTCGAAGCCGCGGTCGTCGAACTGCGCCGGAATGTCCACGATGCGGCTCATGGTGTCACCAGCTCCCCCCGAAGGTGCCGCGCGAGTCCGTCCGCGCCCCGGAACCCCGCGTTCCGCGCCGCCGCGTCGTTCGCGTCGCGCAGCGCCACTTCCACCGGCTCGCGCGCCAGCAGGCGCGCGAACAGCGCCGCCCCGAACACATCCCCGCACCCCGTCGGGTCGGGATCATCCACGTGCTTCGCCGGCACGAGGCTCGTGCGCACCGGCTGCCCCATCGAGCCGCCGTCCGTCCGGCGCTCGATCACCGGGTCGGCGTCGGCGGTGAAGTACGCGGCGCCCCTGGGCCCCAGCGTGACCGTGAGCACTCGCACGCCCTCTGCCATCGCGACCGCGGCCACTGCCATCGGCTCATCGGCCAGCTGCCGCATCTCGTCCTCGTTCACCTGCACGAAATCGAAGCAGCGGAACCAGGCCGCCGCGTGCGGCAGCGGCCGCAGCGTGCGCGTGCCGTCCTGCTGCATCCCCAGGAAGAGGCTGTGCAGGTCGGCGTAGATCGGCCCTGCGAACCCCTGCCGCAGCGCCTCGGCGGTGCCGAGGGAGAGCTCGAACCCCGAGATGAAGTTGAGGTACAGCGCGTCGAGGTCCCGCACCATCGGCCCCAGTTCGGGCCACGTCCATCCCGGCACGCCGCCGCTCATCCGCTCGCAGCGCCGGTCGTTCGATTCGTAGCGCAGCACCACCCGGTTGTTCGGCACCGGCACTTCCACCGGCCGGGCCCCCGGTGCCAGGCGCGCGAGCGAGCGCAGGAACCGCTCGGCCGGCGCGTGCAGGTCGCTGCCCACCTTGATGAGCGGGACGATCTCCCACCCCTCCGGCAGGTGCGCATCCAGGCTCGAGAGCGCGTACGCGATGCCGCCCCACTCCTCCACCGGTGCGGTGCGCGGGTCGCGGCCGTGGATGACGTCCCAGACCAGCGACCCGACGACGCCGACCTTACGCATGGCGCTGCTGCAGGAACGCGCAGGCGGCGCCGTACACGCCCGCGGATCCCACCAGCGCGCCCGGCACGATGCGGCACGCGTCCACCGCGGGCCGGAACGCGCGCCGCGCCACCTCGCGGCGCAGCGGCCCGAAGAGCCACTCGCCCGCCAGCGTGACGCCGCCACACACCACCACGATCTCGGGGTTGAGCACGTTCACCAGGTTGGCGATGCCGGCGCCAAGGTACTTGGCGGTGTCGCCGACCACTTCGCGCGCCAGGTCGTCGCCGTGGCTCGCTGCCTCGTACACCGTCTGCGCCGTGACGCGCGACAGCTCGCCGCCGGCGAAGTCGGCCAGCCGGCTCGGTGCGCCCGACTCCACCGCTTCCACGGCGCGGCTCGCGATGGCGGGTCCCGAGGCGTAGGCCTCGAGGCAGCCGTAGTTGCCGCACTTGCAGCGGCGGCCGGAGGTGTCGATGGTGATGTGGCCGATCTCGCCGGCGCAGTCGGAGGCGCCGTGAAAGAGACGGCCATCGATGATGATGCCGCCGCCGATGCCGGTGCCGATGGTGACGCCGAGCGCGTGGCGTGCGCCGCGTGCCGCGCCCATCCACCACTCGCCCAGCGCGGCGCAGTTGGCGTCGTTGTCGAGGGCGGCCGGGAGGCCGAGCGGGCCGCTCACGCGCTCGCGCAGCGGCATGTTGCGCCAGCCCAGGTTCGGCGTCAGCAAGACGATGCCGCGGCGGGTGTCGAGCGGCCCCGGTGCGCCGATGCCGACGCCGATGATCTCGGCCGTCTTGTCGACGCCGCGCGTCTCGTCCATCGCGGCGCGCGCCAGGCGCAGGATCCGCGCGATGACGTCGTCCGCGCCCTTCTCGGCGACGGTGGGCTCGCTCCGCAGGCCGTGCAGCACCGTGCCGTCCTCCGACACGCAGCCGGCGACCACGTTCGTGCCCCCGATGTCGATCCCAAGTACGTAGCGCATCCGCCTCCTGACGTCGTCCCGCCGCCGGTCGCCTGTCGCAGAAGGTTAGTCCCCCGGCGCCTCCGGGGGCAGACGCCCGCCGGACCGCACGGCGTCGTACAGCGCGAGGTGCCGCCGCGCGAGCGTCACCCGGTCGAACCGTGCCGCATGGCGGCGGCCCTGCTCGCGCATGCGGCCGGCCAGCGCCGTGTCGCCAAGCACCTCCCCGAGCGCGGCGGCGAGGGCGTCGGCGTCGTCGGGCGGCACGTAGCGGGTGCCCGGGCCGCCCGCCTCGCGCAGGCAGTCCACCGCCGCCGCCACCACCGGCACGCCGGCGCCGAGCGCCTCCACGATCGGCATCCCGAAGCCCTCGGCCACCGACAGGTAGCAGCTCGCCCGGGCGCCCGCGACCACGGCCGGCAGGTCGGCGTCGCTCACGTCGGAGCGCAGCAGCACGCGCGCCGCCACCCCGCGCGCGTGCGCGAGCGCCCGCAGGGTCGCCGCACTCCCGCCGTCGCGGCCCACGAGCACGAGCGGCGGCGCCCCGGCACCGAGGCGGGCCACGGCCTCGACGGCGAGGGCCTGGTTCTTCCGCGGCTCGAGCGTGCCCACCGCGACCACGTACTCGGACGGGAGATCGTGACGCGCGCGCACCGCGGCGAGCGCCTCGGCCGGCACCGGCGCCGCGAAGCGCTCGTCGCGGGCGGGCGGGATGACGGCGATCCGGTCCGCCGCCACGCCGAGCCGCTCCACGAGCGCGTCCCGCGTCGCGGCCGACACCGCGACGACGGCGCTCGCGTGCGCGGCGCTCCAGCGGTAGCGCCACGCGTAGCTCGCGCGGTCGATCGCGGGGAAGAACTCGGGGTGCGTCAGGAAGAGCAGGTCGTGGAACGTGACGACCGAGGGGATCCCGGTGGCGGGCAGGTCACGCGGGATCTCGTGGGTGAGGCCGTGATAAAGCGTCACCCCGTCCCGCCGCGCGGCGCGCCCGAGGCGGAAGGTGCGCCATAGCGCGCGGAGCCCGGGGCCCCGCCAGGCGGGCGGCGGCAGGCGCAGCGGGGCGGCGAGCGCGGTGGGGAGGCCGGCCCATGCGGGCCGGGCCGGGCGGGGTGAGTAGAGCACCAGGGCGAGGTCGGGCGCCGCCTCGCGCAGCCCGCGCAGCACGCCGCGCGCGTGGTTGCCGAGGCCCGTGCCGTTGCGCAGCGCACGGACGGCGTCGAGGCCGATCACTCGACCTGCATGACCGCCAGGAACGCCTCCTGCGGGATCTCCACCGAGCCGATCTGCTTCATGCGCTTCTTCCCCTCCTTCTGCTTCTCGAGGAGCTTGCGCTTGCGCGACACGTCGCCGCCGTAGCACTTGGCGAGCACGTCCTTGCGGAAGGCGGAGATGGTCTCGCGCGCGACGATCTTGTTGCCGATCGCCGCCTGGATGGCCACCGTGAAGAGCTGCCGCGGGATCAGCTCCTTCAGCTTCTCCGCCACCTTCCGGCCCCACTCGTAGGCCTTGTCGGCGTGGATGATGACGCTGAAGGCGTCGACCTGGTCGCCGTTGATGAGCATGTCCAGCTTCACCAGCTTCGACTCGCGGAAGTCGCTCACCTCGTAGTCGAGCGAGGCGTAGCCGCGCGAGATGCTCTTGAGCCGGTCGTAGAAGTCGAGCACGATCTCGCCCAGCGGGAACTCGAAGTCGAACTCCACGCGCTGCGTGTCGAGGTACTGCATGCCGTTGTAGATGCCGCGGCGCTCCTGCCCCAGCTTCATGATGCCGCCGATGTACTCGGCCGGCGCCATGATGCGCGCCTTCACGTACGGCTCCTCGATGCGGTCGATCAGCGTGGTGTCGGGCAGCTTGGTGGGGTTCTCGAGCAGCGTCATCGTGCCGTCGGTGAGGTACACGTGGTACTCCACCGTGGGGACGGTCGTGATCAGGTCGAGGTTGAACTCGCGCTCGAGCCGCTCCTGCACGATCTCGAGGTGCAGCAGGCCGAGGTAGCCGCAGCGGAAGCCGAAGCCGAGGGCAGTGGAGCTCTCGGGCTCGTAGTGCAGGCTGCCGTCGTTGAGGCTCAGCTTCTCGAGCGCGTCGCGCAGCGCCTCGTACTGGTCGCTGTCGGTGGGGTACACGCCGGCGAACACCATCGACTTCACTTCGCGGTAGCCGGGCAGCAGCTCGGTGGCGCGGTTGGCCGCGTCGAGCACCGTGTCGCCGACGCGCGTGTCGCGCACGTCGCGCAGGTTGGCCACGAGGTAGCCCACCTCGCCGGCCTCGAGCTGGTCGGCGGGGCGGAGGCCCAGCTGGCGGAAGCCCACCTCGTCCACCGGGTAGACGTCCTCCGGATGCGAGCCGAACGCCACCTGCATGCCCTTCCTCACCACGCCGTCCACGACCCGGATGCTGGCGATGGCGCCGCGGTACCGGTCGAAGTAGGAGTCGAAGATGAGCGCGCGGAGCGGGGCGTTCTCCTGCCCCCGTGGCGGCGGCACGCGCGCCACCAGCGCCTCGAGCAGCTCGGGCACGCCGGTGCCCTCCTTCGCCGACACCGCGAGGATCTCCTCCCGCTTCGCCCCGATCAGGTCCATGATCTCCTGGGCGCGCTTCTCGGGCTCGGCGCCGGGCAGGTCGATCTTGTTGAGGACCGGGATGATCTCGAGCCCGGCGTCGAGCGCCAGGAAGAGGTTCGAGAGCGTCTGCGCCTGGATGCCCTGCGACGCATCCACGACGAGAATGGCCCCCTCGCACGCGTTGAGCGAGCGGGACACCTCGTACGTGAAGTCGACGTGGCCGGGGGTGTCGATCAGGTTGAGCTCGTACTCGACGCCGTCCTTCGCGGTGTAGAGCATGCGGACGGCGTTCAGCTTGATCGTGATGCCGCGCTCGCGCTCGAGGTCCAGGGTGTCCAGGACCTGCTCGCGCATCTGGCGCTTCTCGATGGTACCGGTCTGCTCGATCAGCCGGTCGGCCAGGGTGGACTTCCCGTGGTCGATGTGGGCGACGATGCAGAAGTTGCGGATGTGATCGAGATTCAAGAGGCGCCGAGCGAGGGAAGCCGGACGGGCACGACGGCGC
>DASUOW010000047.1:0-3178 GCA_036276435.1 Gemmatimonadales bacterium | reverse complement strand
GTGAAGAACGTCTACTACGAGTCCGAGCAGCAGGCCTACGACCGGTTCCAGCAGCAGTTCCGCAACAGCCCGCTGGCCGGCAACGTGCGGGTGGGCGACATCCCGCAGAACTTCCGGGTGCAGCTGAGCGACCCGACGAAGTACGAGGTCATCGTCAGCTCCTTCGAGGGAGCGCCCGGTGTGGGAGCGGTCCAGGACCAGAAGAAGGTCCTCGACAAGTTCTTCACGGGCATCAACTACATCACCATCTTCTCGTTCGTCCTCGCCGCGCTGATGGTGCTGTGCGCGGTGCTGCTGATGGCGACGACCATCCGGCAGGCGGCGTTCAGCAGACGTCGCGAGACGGGGATCATGAAGCTGGTCGGCGCGTCGAACTTCACGATCCGGTTCCCGTTCATGATGGAGACGCTCATCAGCGCCCTGCTCGGTGCCGCTGCCGCGACCGGGCTGCTGTGGGCGACCGCCAACTACGGCTTCAACCGCTACCTCAACCAGCTCATCCTCGACCAGGCGTTCATCGGCGTCTCCGACGTCTGGGCGATCACCCCGTGGATGGCCGTGGGCGTGGCCGTGCTCTCGATCGGCACCTCCTGGGTCACGCTGTGGCGCTACCTGCGCGTCTGACCGGGGCCCGCTCGCGCTCGAGAGCCGCGACGCGGGGCAGCGCAGGGGCACCGGATGGGGCGGGGGACCGGTCGGCCGAACGGTCCACAACCGACCCCAATGCCCCGAAACCGGTGGTGTCTGTGTTACCAATGTGGCCTATGAGTGCGAACAAGCCCCGCCGCGCCGTGCCTCGACGCGTGCGCCTCGTGACGGCGGGGACCGCCCTCACCTGCGCCCTCACGCTCATGTCGCCGCCGATCGGCGCCACCGCGGCCGACCCCAAGGACCAGAAGCGCAAGGTCGACCGCGAGATCGCCCAGCTCCGGGAGCAGCTGCACGACACCTCGGCCGACCTCGCGTCCGCCTACATCGCCCTGCGCCGCACCCAGGCCGCCCTGCCGGCGGCCCGGGCGAAGCTGGACAAGGCCAACGCCGCCCTCGCCAAGGCCGACCGCCACAACGACGAGATGGCCCTCGCGCTCCAGGTCGCCAGGGCCAACGAGGCGCGCGCCGTCGACGCCCTGGCCAAGACCGACGCCGAGATCGCCGACACCCGCACCCGGGTGGCCCACTTCGCCGCACAGATGTACCAGGACCAGGGGATGGGCCAGCTCTCCGTGGCCCTCAGCGCCACCAGCCCCGACGACTTCGCCACGAAGATCGCCATGGCCGACACCGTCATGAGCGTCCAGAACAAGTCGCTCGACCGCCTCTCCACCGTGCAGGCCGCCGCCACCGCCCAGAAGGCGCACGTCGAGGCCCTGCGCCGTGACGTGGCCCGCGCCAAGGTGGCCGCCGAGAAGGCGCTCAAGGCCGCCGGCACCGCCCGGGCCCAGGCCTCGGCCGCCAAGGTGCAGCTCGACCGGCTCGCCGCCCAGCAGCAGCGCCAGGCCGCCCAGGTGGCCGCCCGCAAGGCCGCGGAGCAGCGCAAGCTCACGGGGATGCAGGCCGAGTCGAACCGGCTCAAGAAGGTGCTCGCCGCTCGCGCCCGTGCCGCCAAGATCGCCGCCGCCCGCGCGGCCGCTCGCGCCCGTGCCGCCCGGGAGGCGGCCGCCCGGGCCGCAGCTCGCAAGGCGAAGCGCCGCTACGTGCCGCCCCCGCCGCCTGCGCCGGAGCGCTCCGGCGGCTACCTGTCCGCGCCGAGCACCGCCCCGGTCTCGTCCGAGTACGGCATGCGCTACCACCCGGTGCTCCACTACTGGCGCCTGCACGCCGGGCGCGACTACGCCGGCAACTGCGGCTCGCCGATCTACGCGGCGGCCTCGGGCACGATCATCTCGGCGGGCGTCGCCGGCGGCTACGGGAACCAGCTGGTGGTCGACCACGGCGTGCGCAGCGGCGTGTCCCTCGTGACGACCTACAACCACATGTCGAGGTTCGCCCGCACCGGTGGCCGCGTCAGCCGCGGCCAGGTGATCGGCTACGTCGGCACCACGGGCACGTCCACCGGCTGCCACCTGCACTTCGAGACGCGCGAGGACGGCAACCCCGTCGACCCGCGCAAGTGGCTCTGACCCCCGCCTGAAACGTCGCGGCGCCGGCACAGGCGGAGCGGGTAGCGTGGCCCCGCACGGCATACGGCCGCGCAGCCGGAACGCAGGCTGAGCACGGAACAGCAGAGGCAGGACAGGGCAGTGGCCAAGGAGCAGGGGCGCAAGCTCATCGCGAGCAACCGCAAGGCGCGCCACGACTACCTCATCGAGGACACCTACGAGGCGGGCATCGTGCTCACCGGCACCGAGGTGAAGTCGCTGCGCATGGGGCGGGCCTCGCTCGTCGACGGCTTCGCGACCTTCTACGGTGACGAGCTGTGGCTCGAGGGCGTGCACATCCCCGAGTACCTCAACGGCACGTGGACCAACCACACCCCGCGGCGACGCCGCAAGCTGCTGCTCAACCGCATCGAGCTGAACAAGCTCGCCGCCAAGACCCGCGAGAGCGGCCACACCATCGTGCCGCTGTCGCTGTACTTCAAGGACGGCCGGGCCAAGGTCGAGATCGCCCTCGCCAAGGGCAAGAAGGCCTACGACAAGCGACACGCCCTGCGCGAGCGGCAGGACCAGCGGGAGGCCCAGCGCGCGCTGCACTCCCGTGGGCGGGACTACTGAGGGTGCACGCAGCGGGGGGTATGCCGCGGGGGCGCCGCGGCGGGGCACGGCTCGGTGCCGTGCTGGCCCTGGTCCTGGCGATGGCCGCGTTCGTGGCCGGGCCCGCGTCAGCGCTTCCGGCCGTCGACGACAAGGCCACCCGGTTCCACGTCGAGTTCGAGCTCAAGCCGGACGGCTCGGTCGAGGTCACCGAGAACATCACCTGGCAGTTCCCCAGCGGGGAGGAGCGCCACGGCATCGAGCGGCTCATCAAGGTGCGGGCCGGCTACCAGGACCGAGAGGACACCTACCGGGAGTACGCGATGAGCGACGTCTCGGCGGAGTCACCCAGCGGGGCGCCCGACGACGTGCGCGTGACCACGTTCGGAGCCTTCAACCGCATCCGCGTCGGCGACCCGGACCGCACCGTCTCCGGCACCCAGACCTACGTCGTCCGCTACACCCTCGCCGACTACCTCAACGGG
>DASUOW010000046.1:0-6927 GCA_036276435.1 Gemmatimonadales bacterium | reverse complement strand
GCGGCGCGGCTGGCCACGGTGCCGTCGGGAAGCAGCAGGCGGAACTCGCCGGACTGGCCGTCGCGCTCGACCTCGTAGGTGCCGGGCCGGAAGCGGGCCTGGGAGAGGGAGAAGCCCTTGATCAGGACGGAGTCACGCGGCTTCGCGGTCGAGACGAAGAGGGCCTGCCGCTCCACCACCGAGTCGAGCACGGCGTTGGTGCGGAGCAGTTCCACCCACTGGACCGACGAGAGCAGCTCTTCGGCGCGGATCGGGCCGGCGGCGCGCGGGGGCTCCTCGATGTAGATGGTGCTGGTGACCGAGTACTCCGGCTTCACGAAGCGCGAGGCGAGGACGCTCAGGAGGCTGCCGATGACGGCCACGGCCACGACCAGCCACTTGTAGCGCTTGATGGCGGCCAGGAAGCGCTCCCACGGGATGCCGCCTTCCTGATCCTCGAGCGGGGGCAGCGCGTCCGGGGCAGGGTAGCCCGGGGGCACGGTTGCCAGCGATCCCGTTCCGGTCGGGGCCAGGGGACCGGTCAGTTCACTCGCCATGCACTCTCCTTATGGACCGACGTTCGGCAACGGGTCGCCCGTCGCCACCAGCCGATGTGGAACGCAAGAGAAGTACCCGTCCAAGATAGCGCCGATCCCACGCCCCCTGACCCGGGAACCCGCACAAATACCGTGGGGACAAAGGGTTTAGGGCCCTCGGCGGCACCGGGCTCCTGTGGCGCCACCGCATCGGCATGTTGCTTGCCAGAGTCAGACTCGAGTCCGAAGATGACAATTTGCTTGACGCACGCAACAGGGGTCCTTAGTGTGCGGCTTGCAGGACGCCACACTCCCGCTCGGGCAGTTCGCAGAGCTGTCGGGCAGACGGAGACGCCGTGACCGGTATGATCGAGGTATCCGACGCGACCCGCGACCCCCTGGCCATCCCGGCCGAGGTCAAGGCGAGCATCCGCATCGCCATCATCGACGACGAACGCACGCTCCGGGAGAGCTGTGCCACCGTCCTGCAGGCCGACGGCTACAACGTCACCACGATCGGCCGCGGTGAAGAGGCGATGGACACGATGCGGCGCCGGAAGTTCGACGTCGTTCTCGTCGACCTCTACATGTCGAACGTCTCCGGGCTCGACATCCTGAAGACGACGCTCGAGGCCCACAAGGACACCATCGTGGTGGTGATGACGGGCAACCCGTCGGTCACCAGCAGCATCGAGGCGCTCCGCATGGGCGCCTGGGACTACCTCCCCAAGCCGTTCTCCGCCACGCACCTGCACGTCCTCATCGGACGGGCCTCGCACGCCGTCATGGTGTCCCGCGAGACCCGGGAGCTCCGCGCCCAGCTGCAGCAGCAGGCGGGCACGACGGTGGAGAAGTCGGCGCTGATCGGCATCTCGCCCGCGTTCCGCAAGGCGGTCGAGCTGGCCCGGAAGGTGGCCCCCACCGACGCCTCCGTGCTCATCAGCGGCGAGAGCGGCACCGGCAAGGAGGTCATCGCCCAGCTCATCCACCACTCGAGCCGCCGGGCCGCCCGGGCCCTGGTGCCGCTCAACTGCGCGGCGCTGCCGGAGCAGCTGCTCGAGTCGGAGATGTTCGGTCACCGGAAGGGCTCCTTCACCGGCGCCGACCGCGACAAGCCCGGCCTGCTCGAGACGGCCAACGGCGGCACCCTGTTCCTCGACGAGCTCACCGAGATGTCGCTGCCGCTGCAGGCGAAGCTGCTGCGCGTCATCCAGGACGGCGTGGTGCGGCGCGTGGGCAGCGAAGGCGTGGACGCGGTGGTGGACGTGCGCTTCATCTCGGCGACCAATCGCGATCCGCAGGAAGCGGTGGACAAGGGCATCCTGCGCAACGACCTGTACTACCGGCTGCGCGTCGTGCCGATCAAGCTGCCGCCGCTGCGACAGCGGCAGGAGGACATCGCGCTCCTCGCGACGCACTTCCTCACCTACTACTGGCAGCGGCACCGCCAGACGGCCGAACGGATCCCGCGGCTCAGCGAGTCGGCGATCGCGTTCCTGCGGTCCCGGCCGTGGCGCGGCAACGTGCGCGAGCTGCAGAACGTGATCGAGCACGTGGCGGTGCTCGCCGAGCCGGACCAGCACATCCAGCCGGACGACATCCCGCTGTACGAGGATACCCCGGACTGGACGCCGCCGGACGCCGCGGTCGCGGCCGCGCCGGTCGCCGCGGCCAACCTGGATGACGCGTTCCACGTGGCGAAGGACCGGATCATCGGCCAGTTCGAGCGCGAGTACCTCGCGCGGCTCGTGACGCGCGCCTCGGGCAACATGTCCAAGGCGGCGCGCCTGGCCGGGATCGACCGGACCACGCTCTACCGGCTCATGGACAAGCACGGCCTCACCAAGGCCGACACGGTCGAGGGCGGCGAGTGACTTCCGGCGCGGCGACGCCCGTGAGCGAGCTGCCGGACGGCGGGCGCTTCGTCGCGCCATCGGGACGCGTGGACGTGTGGGATCCGGCGGGTCCGCCGGTGCCGCTGGCTCCCGTGCTCGTCGAGGCGCTGAAGCAGGCCGTGCTCGAGACCGAGGGCGAGGCGCGGCGCGTGCTGCACCACGCCGGCACGCCCGAAGAGTCGACGACGGTGCTGCGCGACCTCGCCAATGCCGTGCGCGCGGCGCTGCATCCGGGCCACGTCACGGGCGCGCTGCCGCGCTCGATCCTCGCGCGCGCGCTCGTCGCGATCATGCGGCACCAGCTCACCGCCGCGCTCGCACAACGGCGGGAGGCGGTGGATGCCTCCGAAGTGGTGCAGCTGTTCGGCGCCGTCGAGCAGGTGGCGCACGCGCTCGAGCCCGACTGGGCGCAGTACTTCTCCGACCGGCTCTCGGGGCCCGACGGGCTCGAGCTGGTGGTGGAGGTGGCGCACGACCTGCGCTCGCCGCTCACCTCGATCCTGTTCCTCGCCGAGACGATCCAGCGCGGGCGCAGCGGCCCGCTGACGCCGGTGCAGGAGCGCCAGCTCGGCCTCATCTACAGCGCCGCCTTCGGCCTGAGCTCGGTGGCGAGCGACGTCATCGAACTCGCGCGCGGCGGCGACCGGCTGGTGGACCTCGACCCGATCCCGTTCTCGGTGGCCGACATCTTCGAGTCGGTGCGCGACATCGTCCTGCCGATCGCGGAGGAGAAGGGCTTGGCGGTGCACGTGCACACGCCCGACACGGACTTCCGCGTGGGACACCCGGTGGCGCTGAGCCGCGTGCTGCTCAACCTCACCACCAACGCGCTCAAGTTCACCACCGAGGGCGCGGTGGAGGTGCAGGGCATCCCCCTCGACGACGACCGGGTCGAGTTCTCCGTGCGCGACACGGGCCGCGGCATCCCGCCGCAGGCGATGGCGAGCCTCTTCGAGCCGTTCCGCCGGCGCCAGAAGCCGGGCGAGTACGCCTTCTCGGGCTCGGGACTCGGCCTCTCGATCTGCCGCAAGCTGGTCGAGGCGATGGGCTCCACCCTGCAGGTGGAGACCGAGGCGGGCACCGGCACGCGCTTCCACTTCGTCCTCCAGCTGCCTCGCGCCTCGCACGGCGTCGGCTGAGCCGATCGCCGCGGTTTCCCCGATGACCCGCCTGCTCCACGTCGTCGGGGCACGTCCCAACTTCATGAAGGTGGCGCCGCTGCTGCGCGCGCCGTCGCCCGCACCGGTGACGCACGTGCTCGTGCACACGGGCCAGCACTACGACGTCGCGATGAGCGACGCCTTCTTCCGCGACCTCGACCTGCCCGCGCCGGACGAGCATCTCGGCGTGGGCTCGGGTTCGCACGCGGTGCAGACGGGCCGCATGCTGATCGAGCTCGAGCCGGTGTTCGACCGGCACGCGCCCGACTGGGTGGTGGTGTACGGCGACGTGAACTCGACGCTGGCCGCGGCGCTGGTGGCGCAGAAGAAGGGGATCCGCGTCGCGCACGTGGAGGCGGGCGTGCGGAGCTTCGATCGCGCCATGCCCGAGGAGACGAACCGCGTCCTCACCGACCAGCTCGCCGACCTCTGCCTGACGCCCGGCGCGTCGGCGGACGCGAACCTGCGGCGCGAGGGCGTGCCGGACGCGCGCATCCGCGCCGTCGGCAACGTGATGGTCGACACGCTGCTCGCGCTGCGTCCGCGCGCCACCACGCTCGGCATGCCCGCGCGCTTCGGCGTGGCGGACCGGGCGTACGCGGTCGCCACCTTCCATCGGGCCGGGAACGTGGACGACCGCGGCACGCTGCGCGAGATCGTCCGCGCGCTCGCGTACCTCGCGACGTCGATGCCGGTGCTCTTCCCGGTGCACCCGCGCACGCGGGCGCGGCTCGAGGCGTTCGGCCTCACGGAGGCACTGGGGGAGGTGCGGCTCGTCGAGCCGCAGGGGTACCTGGAGACGATCGGGCTCGTCGAGCGCGCGCGCCTGGTGCTCACCGACTCCGGCGGCCTGCAGGTGGAGACGACGGTGCTGGGTGTGCCGTGCCTCACCGCCCGCACCACCACCGAGTGGACGGAGACCGTCGCGGCAGGCACCAACCGGCTCGTGCCGCCCGAGGCGCCCGCGATCCGCGCCGCGATCGAGGTCGTCTGCAGCACCGCACCGGCCGTTGCCGCCGCCCGCCCACCCCTCTGGGACGGACGGGCGGCCGAGCGGGCCGTGGCGGCCATGCTGGGGGCGTCCTCTACCAGATGACCCCCGATTCCCCTACATTTGCGCCCGGTTGGGCCGGTGTGCCGCATCGGCCGGGAAGGTCCCGGCCCCATGCACACCGCCCGACCAGCAGATTCCGCCCGGACTGGACTTCGCTCGCACGACCTGCGGCGGAGGCGCGCGTCGCCTGGCCAGAGTGGCCACATGGCGGCGTTGGCCTCCCCCGAGGTGGCTGAGCGGGGCCGCAAGGGCGGCCACCTGGCTCACTGGGAGCCCGGCGGTCCCGCGATCGAACGGCAGGGCGCGCATCGTCGCGCCCGGGAACCCACACCTTGGTCACACCACGACACCTGGTCGGCGCACGCGTCGAACCGCCCGTCCACGCGCCCAACGCGGCGCTCCTGATCGACTTCGACAACGTCACCCTCGGCGTCCGCTCCGACCTCACGAAGGAGCTCCGCACCCTCCTCAACAGCGACATCATCAAGGGCAAGGTCGCCGTCCAGCGCGCCTATGCCGACTGGCGCCGCTACCCGCAGTACATCGTCCCGCTCTCCGAATCGTCGATCGACCTCATCTTCGCGCCGGCGTTCGGCTCGGCGAAGAAGAACGCGACCGACATCCGCCTCGCGATCGACGCCATCGAGCTGGTGTTCACGCGGCCGGAGATCGGGACGTTCATCCTGCTCTCGGGTGACAGCGACTTCTCGATGCTCGTCATCAAGCTGAAGGAGTACGGCAAGTACGTCATCGGCGTCGGCATCCGCGAGTCGGCGAGCGACATCCTGATCCAGAACTGCGACGAGTACTTCTCGTACTCCGACCTCGCGGGCCTGACGAAGGAGACCGACCTCCCCTCCGCGCAGCGCGATCCGTGGGAGCTCGTGGGCGAGGCCGCGCGGAAGATGGCGGCCAACGGCGACGTGATGCGCTCCGATCGCCTCAAGCAGGTGATGCAGCAGATCGACCCGAACTTCGACGAGAAGAACGCGGGCTTCAACCGCTTCAGCAAGTTCGTCAGCGAGGCGGGGCACAAGGGCCTGATCAAGGTCACGCGCCTCGAGAACGGGCAGTTCGAGATCGCCCCCGGCGACGGGGCGCCGGCGGTGGTGACCGCCGAGCCGCGGCATCGCCAGAAGCCCGCCGAGGCCGACACGGCCGCCGCCGAGCCGCGCGCCGAGCGCGAGGACGGGCGCCGGGGACGGCGCGGCCGCGGGCGCGGACGCGATCGCGAGCGTGGCGAGCGTCCGGCCGGCGACCTGCCGGAGGCGCCGCGCGCGGCGCCGCGTCCCGACCTGGGGCTCTCGCTCGCGCGCGCGTTCAACCTGCTCCGCGAGGCGCTGTCGCAGCTCGAGGCGCCGGTGGCGCACGAGGCGCTGCGGTTGCGCATGGCGGCGCTGCACGGCCGCGATGACGAGCTGCTGAGCGCCGAGCGCTTCCCGCGGCTGCTGCGGCAGGCGCACGATGCGGAGATCGCGGACGTGAACCAGGTGGGCGAGGGTGCCTACGAGGTCTCGCTGCATCCCACGGAGGATCCGCGCGCGCGGTCGGGCATCCCGTCGCAGCCGGTGCTCGCGCTCGAGGCGCCCGTCGTGCGCGAGGATGGCACGACGGAGAACGGCGCGGCCGTGTCGACGCCGGTGGCTGCACCGGCCGGGTTCGGGGTACGCTTCCGCCGGGGCACGCGCACCGGCCGTCCGGCCGAGGTGCCGCTGATCGGCGTGGTGCATCTCGACGACGACGTGACGCACGCGGTGGTGGCTGCCGCGGCGCCCGAGGTGGCGGTCGAGGCACCGGCCCTCGAGATGGTGTCCGAGGAAGTGGCCGAGGCGAAGCCGAAGCGCCCCCGTGGCCGCGCCACGAAGAAGGCCGCGGCCGAGCCCGACGCCGAGGCGTCGGTCGTGGCGGCCAAGCCCAAGGCGCGTCCACGCGCCAAGAGCGCGAAGGCCGCGAAGAAGTCCGAGTAGGAGGTCGAGGACGTGACGGACCCGCGACGGGCAGCCACGCTGCCCGTTTCGTTTTTCACCCAGCCCACCGAGCAGGTGGCTCGCGAGCTGCTCGGCAAGGTGGTGGTCTCGCAGGTGGGTGGCGTGCCCACGGCCGGTCGCATCGTGGAGACCGAGGCCTATCTCGGGCACGACGATCCCGCGTCGCACGGCTTCGCCTCGCGGCGGCACGCCCGCAACGTGTCGCTCTACGGGCCGGCGGGCACGTGGTACGTGTACCTGTCGTACGGCGTGCACTGGTGCTGCAACCTGGTGTGCGAAGGGAAGGGGCTCGGCGGCGCCGTCCTGCTGCGGGCG
>DASUOW010000045.1:0-5518 GCA_036276435.1 Gemmatimonadales bacterium | reverse complement strand
GACCTCCGCCTCGACCACGCGGGTCTCCAGCTCGTGCTTCTGCAGCGTGAGCTGGTCCACCTTCCGCTGCGCCTCGTCGAGCGCATCCTCCAGCGCCTCCAGCTTGCGCTGCGCCTCGACACGTGCCCCGTCCGACGCGCTGCGCGCCCCCTCGACGTCGCCCAGCGCGTGCTGCAGCACGGCGATGAGCTCCCGCTGCTCGGCGAGCTGCGTTTCGAGCTGCGCGCGCTCGCTGCCCGTCGCCGCGCGCGACTGCATCAGCGCCTCGTCGGCGAGCAGGGCGGAGGCCTCGGCCTGCTGCAGCCGGTCCTCCCACGCCGCGCGCTCGGCCGCGAGGCGCGCTTCCCACGCGGCGAGGTCGGCGGCGCGCTGCTGCTCCAGGGACGCCAGCTCGGCGCGCACCTGCTCCACCGCCTCGCGCGTGCCGTCCACGGCCCGGAAGCGGACGAGGGCGGTCGCCACGAGCTGCGCGGCGAGCGCGAGGATCTGGCGGTCGCGCGGGCGCGGCCCGCCGGGCTGCGTGAGGAAGGCGGTGACGGTGCCGAGGAGGCCCCCGCTGGCGTCGATGACGGGGTGCGCCCACTCCGCCCGGATGCCGTGCAGCAGGGGCAGCTCACGCCGGCCGAGCCAGTGCGTCTCGCGTCCCAGGTCGGGGGACACCACGAACTGCTTGTCGCGCGCGGCGGCCACGGCCGCGCCGGGGCCGTCGGGCAAGGGGAGGGTCTCGAGCGCGCGGCGGAAGCCCTCCGGGAAGGAGGCCCCCGACACGAACACCAGCGCGTTGCTCGCGGGGTCCAGCAGGTGGATGGCCGGCTGCAGGTCCACGCCCAGCGCCTCGAGCAGCGCGCCGACATGACCGAACACCTCCTCCAGCGGCAGCCCCAGCACGATCGCCTCGAGCACCCGCACGTGGGCCAGCGCGAGGGCCTCGTCCTGCTTCCAGGGCGTGACGTCCCGCAGGCCGGCGCGCAGCGTCCCGTCGCGGGTGCCCCCGCGGACCGTCCACTCCAGCCAGCGGTAGCTGCCGTCGGCATGGCGCCACCGGGCCTCGAAGACGATCGGCCCGTCGTTGTCCACCAGCCAGGCGAGCGCCCCCTCGACCGGGCCCCGGTCGCCGGGGTGGATGAAGTCGAGCAGGGGACGGCCGCCGAGCGTGTCGGCCGAGACCCCCACGACGGCCTGGAACGCCCGGCTCGGCCGCAGCAGGTGCCCGCTGGCGGTGATCGAGCAGGTCAGTTCCGGGACCTCGGAGGGGAGGGGGCCGGCGCGGCGGATCGTCGGGGGTCGCATAAGTAGATGGAGGAAGCCCGGTTCATACCTCGTGCCACCGAAGAACCGGGGGCCGGCGGGGGGCGGAATCGAGCTAGTATCCGGTGCGAACGAGGGTTAGGTCAAGTCGTCCCGAAGGCCCAGGCGGGGAAACCGCCTTTCCGGCGCCACACCCGTGGCGTACGCCCCGCCCGGACCCCGCCTTGAGAACATCCCCCAAGTCCGCTATCTTGCGGGGCTTATGTTTGACGAGCTGTCTTCCAAGCTCACCGCGACGCTCAAGAATCTCGCGGGTCGCGGGGTCCTCACCGAGGATGCCGTCCGCGAAGGCTTGCGGGAGATCCGCCGGATTCTCCTCGAAGCCGACGTGAGCTTCGACCTCACGCGCGAATTCCTGGAGCGCGTGCAGGCCAAGGCCATCGGCGTCGTGCAGCTGAAGGACGTGCGGCCGGGGCAGCAGCTGGTCAAGATCGTCTACGACGAGCTGGTGGCGTTGCTGGGCGAGAAGCAGGCGCCCATCGCGTACGCGTCGGTGCCGCCCACGGTGATCATGGTCGTGGGACTGCAGGGCTCGGGCAAGACGACCACCGCGGGCAAGCTCGCGAAGCGGCTCAAGCTCGAGCAGAAGGCGCCCTTCCTCGTGGCGGCGGACGTGTACCGCCCCGCCGCCTCGGAGCAGCTGGCGACGCTCGCGCAGCAGGCGCAGGTGGGCGTGTACCAGGAGCCGGCGCAGAAGGATGTCGTGAAGCTGGTGAAGGCGGGCATCGTCGCGGCGCAGAAGGATCGCGCCCGCACGGTGATCGTGGACACCGCGGGCCGGTCGCAGATCGACGACGAGATGATGGACGAGCTCAGGCGCCTCAAGGCCGCCATCTCGCCCCATGAGATTCTCCTCGTCGCCGACGGCATGACCGGCCAGGACGCGGTCCGCATCGCCAAGGGCTTCCACGACGCCCTCGGCGTGACGGGCGTGATCCTAACCAAGATGGACGGCGATGCGCGCGGTGGCGCGGCGCTCTCCATCTACGGGGTGACGAAGGCGCCGATCAAGTACATCGGCGTCGGCGAGAAGCTCGACGCCATCGAGCCGTTCCACCCCGACCGGCTCGCCGGCCGCATCCTCCAGCAGGGCGACATCCTGTCGCTGGTGGAGAAGGCCCAGGCGAACGTCGACGAGAAGGAAGCGGAACGGCTCGCGAAGAAGGTGCAGGGCCGGAAGTCCCTCGATCTCGAGGACTTCCTCGGCGCCATGCGGCAGATGCAGAAGCTCGGGCCGCTGAAGAACGTGCTCGGCATGCTCCCCGGGGTGAACCCGGCGATGCTGCAGGGCGCCAACATCGACGACAAGCGCCTCAAGCACGTCGAGGCCATCGTCCTCTCGATGACGAAGAAGGAGCGCGCGGATCCGGACCTGATCGACGGCAAGCGGCGCTTGCGGATCGCGAAGGGCTCGGGGCGCACGGTGCAGGAAGTGAACACGCTGCTCAAGCAGTTCGAGCAGATGCGCAAGATGATGAAGTCGGCGGGGAAGCCGGGGGGCCTCCGCCTGCCGTTCGGTCGTGGTGGATTCCCCGGTCAACCAGGAACGTAGAGAGAACGCATGGCCACTCGTATTCGTCTTCGCCGCATCGGGCGCAAGAAGCTGCCGCTGTACCGCATCGTCGTCGCCGAGCAGACGTCGCCGCGCGACGGCCGGTTCATCGACATCATCGGCACCTACGACCCGAAGGGCGAGAGCTTCGCCGACAAGGTGAAGCTCGACGCGGACAAGGCGAAGGACTGGATCGCCCGCGGCGCGACGCCGTCGGAGACCGTCCAGAGCCTGCTGACCCGCGCGGGTCTCCTCGGCGCCTGAGCCGATGAGCACCCCGGACCGGCACCTCGTGGTGGGCCGGTTCCGCAAGCCGCACGGCCTGAAGGGCGAAGTCGCGATCTTCCCGCTCACGGCCGAGGGGGAGAAGGTGTTCGCGGTCGGGCAGTCGCTCTGGATCGTCGGGCTCGATGGCGAGGTCATCGGCGGGCCGCTCGTGGTGGAGCGCAGCCGGCCCTACCATCGCGAGTGGCTCATGAAGTTTCGCGGCGTGGACGAGCGCATCCAGCTCGACCCGTTTCGCGGGCAGTTCGTGGGGGTGCCGGCCAGCACGCTGGCGCCCCCGGCCGAGGGCGAGGTGTACCTGCACGAGCTCGAGGGCTTCGCGGTGCAGCGGCCCGATGGGTCGCCGCTGGGCATCGTGAGCGGGTTCTACGAGTTGCCGGGCGGGCTCACCCTCGAGATCCAGGGCCCGAAGCGCGAGTTCCTGCTGCCGTTCCGCAAGGAGTTCGTGCTCGACATGGATCGGGCGGGGCGGAAGATGGTGGTGCAGCCGCCGGAAGGGTTGGTCGAGGAGTCCGAGTGACGCTCGACATCCGGGTGGTGACGCTGTTTCCCGAGGCGCTCGAGCCGTTCCTGCGCACGAGCATCCCGGGACGGGTCGCCGAGGCGGGGCTGGCGCGGTACCGGCTGGTGCAGCTGCGTGACTTCACGCACGATCGCCACCACACCGTCGACGACTACCCCTTCGGGGGCGGCGCTGGCATGGTACTGAAGCCGGAGCCGTTCTTCGAGGCGGTGGAGAGCCTCGGGCCGGTCGAGGGGCCGGTGGTGCTGCTGTCGGCGCGGGGCCGGCCGTTCACGCACCGGGACGCGGTGCGGCTGTCGTTGCAGCGGCAGCTCACGTTCCTCTGCGGGCACTACAAGGACGTGGACCAGCGGGTGGCCGAGCACCTGGCCACCGAGGAACTGTCGCTCGGCGACTTCGTCCTCACGGGCGGCGAGCCCGCGGCGCTGGCGATGATCGACGCGGTGGTGCGGCTGCTGCCGGGCGCGTTGGGCGATCACGAGTCGGCGAGCGGCGACTCGCACTACGAGGGACTGCTGAGCCCGCCGAGCTACACGCGGCCACCGGTCTTTCGGGACATGGAAGTGCCCGAGGTGCTGCGCTCGGGCAACCACGCGAAGATCGAGGCGTGGCGGCTGGCCGAGGCGGAACGCCTCACGAAGGAACGGCGCCCGGACCTGTGGGCGAGACACGAAGCGGAACACGGCTGAGCGCCCGCGGGCGCCGGCATTGATGGTTGGATCCCGGCGCGCATGCGCGCCCTACTGACGCGGAGGATGGACATGCAGCAGCTGGCGGAAGTGGCCCGAGAGGGCATGCGGTCGGACATGCCGGCGTTCGGCCCGGGTGATACGATCCGCGTCATGGTGCGTGTGCGCGAGGGTGACAAGGAGCGCCTGCAGGCGTTCGAGGGCATCGTGATCTCGAAGCGCGGCGGCGGGATCAGCGAGAACTTCACCGTCCGGAAGGTCTCCGCCGGCGTCGGCGTCGAGCGCATCTTCCCGATCCACAGCCCGTCGATCGCCACCGTGGACGTGGTCCGCCGCGGCCGCGTGCGCCGCGCCAAGCTTTACTACCTGCGCAACCTGAGCGGCAAGGCCGCGCGCATCCGCGAGAAGCGGGACGCGTAAGGCTCCGCCATGAGGCGTGCGTGAAGGGGCGGCCCCGACAGGCCGCCCCTTCGTGCATCACGCCACGGCGCCGAAGAACCGTCCCACCAGTGCGGTGACGCCCATGGCCACCGCGCCCCAGAACGCGACGCGCAACGAGCCCCGGACGATCGGGGCGCCGCCGACCTGTGCCGCCACGCCGCCGAGCACCACCAGCAGCACCAGCGTCACGCCCACGATGCCCCATACGAGCGTCGCGGCCGGCAGCACTCCTGCGAGGATGGCCGGCGGCGCCGCCCCGACCGCGAAGGCGAGCGCGGACGCCACGGCCGCCAGGATCGGGCGCGCCCGCGTCAGCTCGTGCAGGCCGAGCTCGTCGCGGGCGTGCGCACCCAGGGCGTCGTGGGCCATCAGCTGCGCGGCCACCTGGCCCGCGAGCTCCGGACTGACGCCGCGCGCCACGTAGAGCCCGGCCAGCTCCGAGTGCTCCTCGTGCGGCATGGTCGCGAGTTCCACGCGTTCCCGCGCGAGGTCGGCGTTCTCGGTGTCCGCCTGCGAGCTCACCGAGACGTACTCCCCAGCGGCCATCGAGAGGGCGCCCGCGGCAAGCCCGGCGACCGCCGTCAGCAGGATCGCCGTGCCGCTCGTCTCGGCCGCGGCCACGCCCACCACCAGGCTGCTGGTGGAAATCAGCCCGTCGTTGGCGCCCAGCACCGCGGCGCGCAGCCAGCCGATGCGATTGCCGCGATGCAGCTCGGCGGT
>DASUOW010000044.1:0-25255 GCA_036276435.1 Gemmatimonadales bacterium | reverse complement strand
CGCGGGTTCATCCGCGCGGAGACGGCGAGCTACGAGGACTTCGTGTCCACCGGCGGGTGGAAGGGCGCGCGTGACAAGGGCCTCGTGCGCTCCGAGGGCAAGGAGTACGTCGTGCAGGACGGCGACGTGATGCTGTTCCGCTTCAGCTCGTAGCCGCCGCCTTCTGCAACCGCTCGCGCCAGTTGGCCGCGAGCGCCGGGCATCCGGCCAGCAGCGCCGCCTCCTCCGCGCGGGCCTTCCGTTCCTCCATCACCTGGGCCGTGCGCCGCACGGTCCACTGGGGATAGGGGCGGTCGGCGAGCACCACGGGCATCCCCGCCTCGACCCAGCCTTCCTTCAGCACCCGCAGGTACCAGCCCGAGCGCCCGTTCCGGTTCACCACGCCGATCAGGTCGGCGCGGCGGTGCCGGCGCGCGAGCGTCGAGCACGGCTCGCGCGGCTTGGTGACCTCGAACACCACCTCGCCCGCCTCCCAGCGATCACCGATGCAGACGGTGTCCTCGGTCACGTCGCTCAGCGTGAGGTTCTCGCCGAAGGCGCCGGGCCCCACGTCGTCGCGCTGCCATTCACGGCGCCAGAGCGGATAGTGCTGCCCCGCGTAGGCCAGCAGCGCCTGGTCGAGGCCGCCGTGGTGCTTGCGGTCGCTCACCGTGTCGCCGGAGAGGCCGAGGGTGCCCACCCAGACCCGGCCGACGACCGGGGTCTTGTCGATGGCACTGGTGAACACGCGGTCCAGCGGGTCGTCGGAGCCCGGGACGCCAAAGGTCTTCGGGGTGCCGATCTGGATCGAGAGCAGGTGCATGGGGGCTTCGGTTGAGGGTCGTTCACAAAGTAGCCGGGAGGGCCACCGCCCTTCCGCTAAGCTCATGCCCGGGCTATGTTTCCGGGCTTCCAAAAACCCTCCTCTGCGCGCTGCACCGCGTGCTGGGGCCTACGTCCACAGGAAAGGTGCCATGGTTCGTCCCTATGAAGTGGTGTACATCTTCGACTCCGTGCTCGAGGAGCCGCAGATCAACGAGAAGCTCGAGCGTTTCAATGCGCTCGTGGCGACCGAAGGCGTCGAGGCCCCCAAGCTGAACCACTGGGGCAAGCGCACGCTGGCCTATCCCATCAAGAAGCGCGAGACCGGCTACTACGTCGTGGCCAACTTCTCCGCCGAGTCGAAGGCGCTGCCGGAGTTCGAGCGCGCCATCAAGCTCGACGACGGCGTCCTGCGCTTCCTGGTGGTGGCCGACGACAAGGACTACACGCCCAGCCGCCAGCCCGGCGAGGGCAAGTTCGGTGAGGAGGACGACGAATGATGCGCCGCGGACGCAAGGGTGACCCGCTCGCCGAGCAGGGCATCCGCAACATCGACTACAAGGACGAGAAGCTCCTCGGGCGCTTCCTGACCGAGCGCGGCAAGATCCTGCCGGCCCGTCTCTCGGGCATCAGCGCGCGCCACCAGCGCCAGCTGAGCACGGCCATCAAGCGCGCACGGTTCCTCGCCCTGCTGCCCTACATCAAGCGGAGCGGCAGCTGACCCAGCCGACCATCGCCCCACCCGGCTCCGGCCGGGTGCCGGCAGGATGGGTGATGCTGGTGCTCGTCTTCGCGCTGTTCGCCCCGGGCAGTTTCGTGCTGGGGCCACTGGCCGGGCTCCTTCTGGTGGCCCGGCCAGTTTCGCGTCTGGCGTGGGGGTGGCTGGCGATCGCCGTGCTGTGGACGGCGGGCTGGCTGTCCCGCACCGACGAGTTGACCGGGCAGTTCGCCCGCGCCTTCGTGGTGGTGCTGATCGGCGCCTGGCTGGTGCTGCTCCTGGTCCGGCCGGGGCCCGTGCTCCAGCGCGCCATGCTGGCCGTGGGCGTGGCCCTCGCGGTAACGTTCGGCTGGCTGGTGACGCTCGGGTTCCAGTGGGGCGACCTCGAGGCGGCCGCCGCCCGCTCGCTGTCCGACGTGCTGCTCACCCAGGCGCACGCCATCGACAAGCTGGGCGGCAGCGGCTCGGACCTGGGCGCCACGATGCTCGACGTCGCCGGGCAGGCTCGCTCCATGGCGCGGCTCTTCCCGGCGGGCATCGCGCTCGCGGCGCTGGCCGGATTGGCGCTGGCGTGGCGCGGGCACTTCTGGCTGTCGGCCCGTCCGCTGGGCCCCGTGCCGGCGCCCTTCGCCGCCTTCACCTTCAGCGACCAGGTCATCTGGCTGCTGGTGGCGGCACTGGCCCTGGTGCTGATCCCGGCCGACCCCTGGCTGGAGCCGGTGCAGCAGCTGGGCACGAACCTGCTGCTGGTGGTGACGGCGCTGTACGTCGTGCGCGGGGCGGCCGTGCTCCGAGCCACCGCCGGCCGGGTCTCGACGCCGTTCGCGCTGGTGGCCTTCCTGATCGCAGTGCTCATGTTCGTGTTCGTGGCGGGCGGCCTGTCGCTGCTCGGGGTGGCGGACACGTGGCTCGACTTCCGGCGTCGTGCGGCGCCGGCCAACGGAGGAGTGAAGCCATGATGGAAGTGATCCTGCGCCAGGACGTGCAGTCCCTGGGCAAGGCGGGCGAGATGGTGCGCGTGAAGCCGGGCTACGCCCGCAACTTCCTGCTGCCGAAGGGGCTCGCGTTCGAGGCCACCGAGGGCAACAAGAAGCGCATCGCCGCCGAGTCGAAGGCGCGCGAGACGCGCCTCGCGTCCGAGAAGGCCGCGGCGGGCGCGCTGGCCACGAAGCTGGGCGCCGCCACCGTGACCCTCAAGGGCAAGGCGGGCGAGGAGGGCAAGCTGTTCGGGTCGATCACGGCCCAGGACATCGCCGACGCGCTCGCGGCCCAGGGCCTCGAGATCGATCGCCGGCGCATCGAGCTGGAGCACTCGATCAAGACCCTCGGCTTCCACTCGGTCGCGGTGCGCCTGCACCCCGAAGTCCACGCCGAGGTGAAGGTCAACGTCGTCGCGGAATAGTCCGTGACCGTCAGCATCGCCTACATCGACGGCCCCCGGCTGGCGCGCTCGCTCTTCGCGGCCGCCGACTGGGTCGCGGCCGGCCGGGACGAGATCAACCGCATCAACGTGTTCCCGGTGCCGGATGGCGATACTGGCACCAACTTCAGCCTGACCCTGCGCTCCGTCGCCGACGCCCTCCGGGCGCTCGGCGACGCGTCGCTTCCGGAAACCGCGCGCACCATGGCGCGGGCCGCGGTGCTGGGCGCACGCGGCAACTCCGGCATGATGCTCGCCCACTTCCTGATGGGCTTCGCCGAGTCGCTGGGCGAGCGCCCCACGGCGAGCGTCACCGAGGTGGCGTGCGCCATCCGCCGCGGCGCCGACGCGCTCGAGGCGTCCCTCGAGGAGCCGCGCGAGGGCACCATCCTCACCGTCGCCCGCGAGGCGGCCAGCTCGGCCGAGCGCGCCGCGGCGAAGACCGAGGACATCAGCGCCTTCATGCAGCAGATGCTGAAGGACGGCGAGATCGCGCTCGCGAAGACGCCCGAGCTGATGGCCGTGCTCAAGGAAGCCGGGGTGGTCGATGCCGGCGGCAAGGGCTTCGTCCGCATGCTCGAGGGCGTAGTGCGCTTCATCCAGGGCGACCCGATCCTCCCGGCCGAGCCGTTCTCGGCCGGGGAGCACGCCGAGCTCGCCCCGGCCGCGCTCATGGACGTGGCCGCCGAGCGCGACTTCCACTACTGCACCGAGGTGCTGGTCCGCGGCGAGCTGCTGCCCCCGGCCAACGAGGTGCGCCAGGCGATGCACGCCTTCGGCGGATCCATCGTGGTGGCCACGGTCTCGGACATCCTGAAGATCCATGTGCACACCGACACCCCCGAAGCCGTCTTTACCTATGCGGCGCGCTGGGGGCAGGTCGTCACCACCAAGGCCGACGACATGCGGGCCCAGCACCGCAACCTCAGCCACCCGGACAAGCGCCCCGTGGCCGTGGTCTGCGACAGCTCGGCCGACCTGGCCGACGCCGTGCTGGATCGGCATCGCATCGCGCTCGTCCCGATGCAGGTGGTGTTCGGCGACGAGGTGCTGAAGGACCGGCTGGAGCTCCGGCCGGAGGAGTTCTACCGGCGGCTGCGGGTGGCCAAGGAACTGCCCAGCACCTCCCAGCCCACGCCGGGCGACTTCGTGCGGGTCTTCCGGGACGCGCGCGAGGAGGCCGACGAGGCCATCGCCGTGCTGGTGTCGAGCGGGCTGTCGGGCACCTATCACGCGGCGCAGGCGGCGCTCAAGGCCTCCGGGCTCACCGGCGTGCACCTCGTGGACAGTCGGAGCGCCTCGTTCGGGCTGGGCATGCTGGCGCTCCGTGCGGCGGAACTGGCCGAATCCGGCCGGAAGGCCGGTGAGATCGTGCGGGAGCTCGAACGGATCCGCGCCAGGTCGGGTATGTTCCTGACGGTGGATACCTACGACAACCTGCTGCGCTCGGGCCGGGTGAGCCGTGGCAAGGCCTGGCTGGCCGGACTCCTGGACGTGAAGCCGATCCTCACCATCACCCTGCAGGGCCGCATCGTGCCGGTGGACCGGGTGCGGGGCCGGGAAATGGTGGTGCCGCGCATGCTGGCGCTGATCGAGCGCGAGCTGACGCCGCGCCCCAAGGTGGTCCGGTTCGGCATCGCGCACGCCGATGCGCCCGAGGTGGCCGAGCGGGTGCGCACCGCCCTGGTGGCGGCGTACCGCCCGAAGGACGTGTTCGTCTCGCTCGCGACCGGGGTGATCGGCACGCACGTGGGGCCGGGCGCGTGGGCGGTGTTCTACCAGGTCGAGGACGAGGCATGAGGCTGCCGCCGCAGGTCGCGGCCGCGGTCGAGGCCATCGACGACCTCAAGGGACGCCGGGTGCAGGTGCTCGACCTGCGCGGCGTCACCGATGCGACGGACTTCTTCGTGATCGCCTCGGGCACGTCCGACGCGCACGTGCGCGGCGTCGCGGATTCCGTGCTCGAGCGGCTCGGCCGGCAGGGACAGGACGCCTATCATGTCGAGGGACTACAGGGTGGCCGCTGGGTGCTGCTGGACTACGTGGATTTCGTGGTGCACCTCTTCCATCCGGACGCGCGGAGCTTCTACCAGCTCGAGCGCCTCTGGGGGGATGCGCCCGTCGTCTTCCAGGGCGGTGAGTAGGCGCCCCGGCGCGGCGCTCCTCCCCGCCCTGCTCCTCCTCGCCGCGCTGCCCGGCAGCGCGCGCGCGCAGTACTTCTTCGACGGCTACTTCGGGCAGAACAAGGTCCAGTACAACACCTTCGATTTCCAGGTGGTGCAGACGGACCATTTCGACGTCCACTTCTACCCGA
The DNA here is from genome assembly GCA_036276435.1 of Gemmatimonadales bacterium. Taxonomy (GTDB): domain Bacteria; phylum Gemmatimonadota; class Gemmatimonadetes; order Gemmatimonadales; family GWC2-71-9; genus JAGGAG01. Next base: position 20,002 of record DASUOW010000044.1, on the reverse strand, counting down.
GCGAGCGGCGGGCCGCGCTCGCCGCGGCGCAGATGGCCGAGCGCTCCTACGCGCGCCTCTCCCGGATCCTGAACCACCGGTTCACGGAACGGAAGATCATCGTGCTGTACGCATCGCCCACCGACTTCCAGCAGACGAACACCACCCAGGTGGGCGAGGGCACGCAGGGCGTCACCGACTTCTTCCGCCAGCGCAACGTGCTCTACCTGCAGGGCGCGGGCGCCGAGACGGAGCACGTGCTGACGCACGAGATGGCCCACCAGTTCCAGTTCGACATCTTCTCGCGCGGGCGCGCGGGCGCGAACGTGCAGCTCTTCGCGGCGGTGGCGCCGCCGCTGTGGTTCATGGAGGGCATGGCGGAGTACCTCTCGCTCGGCGGCATCAGCCCCGAGACGGCGATGTGGCTGCGTGACGCCGTGCACGAGAACGAGCTGCCCACCATCGAGCAGATGACGTACGACTACCGGATCTTCCCCTACCGGTTCGGGCACGCGCTGTTCGCCTACATCGGCGAGCGCTGGGGCGAGGAGGCGGTGGGCGCCATCCTGCAGGGCTCCACCACGGCGGGCATCGAGGGCTCGATCCGCCGGGCGCTGGGGCTGAGCCTCGACCAGCTCTCGCGGCAGTGGCGCGACCACGTCATCGCCACCTACCTCCCCGAGGTGGGCACCCGCGTCGCGGCCGGGCAGATCGCCTCCCCGGCGCTCACCAAGGCCCGCTCGGGCGGCCGGCTGCACATCGCCCCCGCCATCTCGCCCGACGGCAGCATGGTGGCGTACTTCAGCGAGCGGGACGGGTTCTCGGTCGACATGTACCTCGCGGACGTGAAGAGCGGCAAGGTGATCCGTCGCCTGCTCAAGCCCACCTGGAGCAGCAACTACGAGACGTTCCGGTTCCTCAACTCGCAGGCCGCGTGGTCGCCCGACGGCAAGTACCTCGCCTTCTCGGGGCGCGGCGGCAAGTACGACGACCTGGTCATCCTCGAGGCGAAGCGGAACAAGACCGTCCGCAAGATCAAGATCAAGCTCGACGGCTTCACGACGCCGTCGTGGAGTCCCGACGGCAAGCGCCTGGTCTTCACCGGCTACCAGGGCGGGCTGTCGGACCTGTACGTGATCAACGCCGACGGCACGGGCATGCAGCAGCTGACGGACGACGCCTACGCCGACCTGCACCCCGACTGGTCGCCCGACGGGCGCAGCATCGCGTTCGTCACCGATCGCGGGCCCGACACCGACCTCAAGCAGCTCAAGTTCGGCCACTACCGCATCGCACTCTACGACCTCGCCACGGGGGAATCCCGCGTCCTCGACCACATGGACACGGGCAAGAACATCAACCCCATCTGGGCGCCGGACGGCAAGTCGCTCGCGTTCGTCTCCGACCGGTCCGGGGTGAGCGACCTCTTCCTGTACGACTTCGACACGAACGACATCTACCAGCTCACGTCGCTGCTCACCGGCTCGGCGGGCTTCACCCCGCTGTCCCCGGTGATGTCCTGGGCGCGCCAGGCCGACCGCATCGCGTTCATGTACTACGAGAAGGGCGAGTACGACGTCTACGTGCTCGACGATCCCCGCAAGAGCCGCGGCGTGCCGTACCGCGAGGAGCCCGTCGACACCTCGCGCCGGGTGGTGCAGCGGGTGGCGCCGCGGCGCGACACGACCGCGCTCGCTCCCGAGGTGGGCCAGGGCGGGTCGATCTATCGCGGCAAGGAAGGCTTCCGCCGCGCCGACTCGCTCGCCGCGCGGCCCGACAGCGGCCCCGCCGGCCGCCCGCCCGTCAGCCTGGCTCGCGCCCTCGACTCGGCCTCGCTCGCGCTGCCGGACACCAGCGAGTTCGCGTACCAGCCGTACCGCAAGCGCTACACCCCGGACTTCGTCGCGCAGCCCTCGATCGGCTTCGTGCGCGACAACTTCGGGAGCGGGCTCTACGGCAGCACCGCGATCTCGCTCAGCGACGTGCTCGGCAATTCGCGCATGTCGTTCGCGCTCGCGATCAACGGGCGCATCAACGAGGGCTACGCGCAGGCGGTCTACGCCAGCTTCGCGAAGCGGATCAACTGGGCCGTCAGCGCCTCGCAGATCCCGTACTTCTTCGCCCTGCCGAGCGCGATCGTCACCGACGAGCCGGCGCCGGGGCTCAACACGCTGCGCTCCAACACGCGGCGGCTGATCTACCGGCAGGCGTCGTTCACGAGCTGGTATCCGCTGAACCGGTTCCAGCGCTTCGAGTTCGCGCTCACCGGCGGCTGGATCGACGACGACATCCTGTCGTACACGGAGGTCTACGATCCCTCCACCGGGTTCCTGGTGAACGACCCGCAGCTGAAGACCACCTCCTCGTCGAGCGTGCTGGTGGCGCAGCCCACCGTCGCCTACGTCTTCGACAACACGATCTTCGGCTACACCGGACCCTACCGCGGGACCCGCTATCGCCTGTCGGCGGGCACCACGCTCGGCGGCTGGATGTACAGCCAGTTCCTCGTCGACATCCGCCGCTACCAGCAGATCGTCGGGCCGGTGACCCTGTCGACGCGCCTGCTGTACTACGGGCGCGTGGGCCGTGACGCGGGGCAGTTCAGCGTCTTCCTCGGCATTCCCGACCTGGTGCGCGGCCACACGTCGGGGTCCTACCGGCGCAACGAGTGCTCCACGCTGGCGAACTTCACCGCGGGCATCGGCTGCGCCTCGGAGTCGCGGCTCATCGGCGAGCAGATCGGCGTCGGCAACGTCGAGCTGCGCTTCCCCATCCTGACGCCGAGCATGAAGTTCGTGCCGTCCGGCTTCCCGCCCATCGAGGGCACGGTGTTCTACGACATCGGCATGGCGTGGAACCAGGACAGCGACATCCGCTGGGAGGTCTCCGCGCTCAACCCCAATCCCAACATCCGGGCCCCGATCATGGCCTGGGGCGTGGGCGCCCGGGTGAACCTCTTCGGCCTGATGCTGTTCCGGGTGGACTGGGCGTTCCCGATCAACCGGCCGGGCGCGGGCAGCCTGGTGACGCTGAGCCTGGGTCCCACCTTCTGACGTCCCGGCCCCCCGGAACGACGTGGCTGCCGGGACCCGGCAGCCACGTCTATTTTTGGCGCGTGATCGCCCGCCATCTCCTCCTCGTGGGGATCGTCGCGCTCGCCGCCTGCGGCGACTCGCAGCGCCCGACCCCCGGGGCGCTCCCCCTCGCCATGCAGTCGCCCGGGCCCACCACCCTGCTGCGGCTGCCCAGCAAGGGCGGCACGGTGCAGGCGTACCGGTCGGGGGACCTGTCCCGGCTCGACTGGCAGGTGGCCAAGGTCCCGGCCATCCGACGGGTGGTGGGCGCGGACCTGGACCAGGCCCTGGTCTATGTCCTGGACTCCACCCGCTCCCTGCTGGCCATCGACCTGCGGGCGAAGCGCATGCGCACCATCCGGAAGGGCGTCCGCGCCGCCGCCCTGAGCGCGGATGGGTCGCTCTTCGTGGCCGACACGGGCGGCCGCGTGACCAGCATCGGCCGCCGGCGCACGCTGCAGCTGGACGGCACGGTGCCGAGCGATCCGGGCATGCTGGTGGGCACCCAGCAGGGGCACCTGCTGGTGCTGCCATCCGCCAAGCGGGCCGGCCTCACGCTGATCACCGACGACCAGCCGGCTGAAGCGATCGACCTGCCCGCCGGCGTCGCGGTGGCCACCCAGCAGGGCGACCTGGTGGCCGTGGCGGCCGAGGACGAGGTCGTGCTGCTCGACCCCTCGCGGCCCGCGAGCCCCAAGGTCCTCAGCGTGCGCGGTGGTGCGCGTGCGGTGACCTTCTCGCCGTCCGGTCACCGGCTCTACGTGGCACAGGACCGCGACGAGCTGCGCGAGTACGACCGCTACGCGGGTGACTGGCGCGGCGGCATCGACCTCCCCGGCCCCGCACGGGCCGTGCGCACCGACCTGTACGGCACGCGCGTCCTGGTGCGCTCGGCCGAGGGCGACACGGTCTGGGTCGTGGATCCGGCGGCCGGCCAGCTCGTCGCCACGCTCGAGGCCGACTGGTCGGTCGACCTTCCGCTCCTGGCGCCGCCATCGCACCTGGTGGCGCGCCGCGGCAAGGACGTGGTCACGGTGGACCTGGGCGGGGCCGCGCCCGACGAGCGGGGTCGCGTGGATGGCGGCGCCGGCGACCTCTGGGTGGCCGTCGGCTGGAGCCCGGAGCGCCCCGAACCCATCGCCGCCGACAGCACGGTGCTCACCGCCGACAGCATCGCGCTCGCCGGCGACAGCACGTCGGGGTCGGCGCGGCTCTACCTGCAGGTGTCGAGCTCGCGGAACGCCGACTGGGCGCGCGAGCTGTCGGAGAAGATCTCGGCCGCCGGGGTGGCGGCCACGGTGCTGAAGCCGGCCAGCGGCGACGACGTCTATCGCGTCGTCGTGGGCCCCTACGCCACGCGGGACCAGGCCGATTCGGCGAGCCGGAAGCTCGGCATGCCGTCGTTCGTCGTCAGCATTCCGGGCTCGACGCCCTGAGCCCCCGATCCTCGTGAGGAATCCCACGCGATGAAGCTCGTCAAGCTGGAGCTCTCCGGCTTCAAGTCGTTCGCCGACACCGTCACGCTCAACTTCGAGCCCGGCGTCACCGCCATCGTCGGCCCCAACGGGTGCGGCAAGTCCAACGTCTCCGACGCCGTCCGCTGGGTGCTCGGCGAGCAGTCGGCGCGCCTGCTGCGCGGCGGCAAGATGGAGGACGTGATCTTCCAGGGGTCCGTGAACCGGAAGCCCACGAACGTCACCGAGGTCTCCCTCTACCTGGACAACAGCGACGGCGACCTGCCCATCGCGTACCGCGAGGTGGTCATCACCCGGCGCCTCTCGCGGTCGGGCCAGAGCGACTACCTGCTGAACAATGCCGTGGTCCGCCTCCGCGACGTCCAGGACCTGCTGCGCGGCACCGGCCTCGGCAGCGACGCCGGCGTCGTGATCGAGGCGGAGATGATCAAGCTGCTCCTCTCCGACCGTGCCGACGAGCGCCGCTCGCTCTTCGAGGAGGCCGCCGGCATCACCCTCTACCGCGACCGCAAGCACTCGAGCGAGCGCCGCCTCGAGGAGACGCAGCAGGACCTGCAGCGCGTCGAGGACCTCATCGCCGAGGTGCAGTCGCAGCTGCGCAGCCTCGCGCGCCAGAAGGGCCGCGCCGAGCGCCACGTCAAGCTCAGCGAGGAGAAGTTCGCGCTGCAGCTCAGCCTCGCGAAGCAGCAGCTCGAGCGCCTCGCCGCCGACGTCGAGGGCATGAGCACCCGCTACGAGGAACTCGGCACGCTGCTGCCGCAGCGCCGCCAGTCGCTGGCCGAGGCCGAGCAGCGCCGCGAGACGGCCGGCCGCACCCGCGCGGGCGCCGAGGGCGAGCGCACCGAGGTGGCCACGCGCCTCGCCTCCGTCCGCGTCGAGCTGGGGCGCCTGGAGGGCGACCTGGCCCTCGCCGAGGAACGCATCGCCAACGCCGGCAACCGCCGCCTGCGGGCCGCCGACGAGCGCGCGCAGATGGAGGCGCGTGCGTCGCAGGCCGTCCGCGAGCTCGAGGCCGCCTCGGTGGAGCGCAGCGACGCCGATGCCGAGCAGGCGCGCATCGAGGCCGAGCTGGCCGCGCGCGCCGAGGGCGAGGAGACGGTGCGCCGCCGCCTCGTCGAGCAGCGCGAGCAGGTGCGGAAGCTCGAGCAGGAGGCCCAGGCCGACCTGCAGGCCACCACGTCGCTCGAGAGCGAGCGCAACGCGCTGGAGCACGAGCTTTCGGGACTGCGCGAGCGCGCCGAGCAGGCGCAGGCGCACGGCGACCAGCTGCGGCGCGAGCGCGCCGAGGCGGAGGGCCGTCGCACCTCGCTGGCGCAGCAGGCCGAGGAGCAGGTCTTCGCGGCGCGGCAGGCGGTGACGGCGCTCGATGCGGCACGCCATCACGTGGCCGAGATCCGCGAGCGCGAGGCGCACGATCGCGCGGCGCGCCGTCAGGCCGAGGAGTCCCTCGCCCAGCTCGCCGCGCGGCGGCAGGCACTCGAGGAGCTCGAGCGGGAGCGCGTGGGCCTCGCCCCCGCTGCGGCGGCACTGCTGGCCGTCCGTGGCCGGTTCGGTGACGGCGTGCTGGGCCCCCTCAGCGACTTCCTCTCGACCGAACGGCAGGACGCGGAGCTCGCCGAGCGGCTGCTGGGCGAGTGGATGCACGCCGTGCTGGTGCGCGACCACGACGTGATCCCCGCCATCCAGGCGTGGCACGCCGAGGCGCAGCCGGGCGCCATCGTGCTGCTCCCGGCGAGCCCGGGCCCGCGCGGCAGCGGCGACGTGCACCCGCTGGTGCACCGCATGCGCGCCGAGGGCCCGGCGGCCGCCTGGGTGCACGCGGCCCTCGCCGGCTCCGAGGTGCTCGACGATGCCGGCCAGGTGCTGCGCCGCGCGAGCGGGGCGGTGTTCCTGCCGGGCCGGCAGGCGCAGAGCGGCCCGCTGCGCCGTCGCGCCGAGCTCGCCTCGCTGGTGCAGGACGTGTCCGAGGCCGAGCGGCGCTTCCGTGCGGCCGAAGAGCAGGTGGCCGCCACGGTGCAGCAGCTGGCCGATGCCGAACGCGCACTGCAGGCGGCCGATGCGGCCGCCGAGGCGGCACGCCAGGCCGAGCGGCAGGCGGTGGCGGCCCGTGAGGACGCGATCCGCGCCGTCTCGGCGCTGGAGCGCGAGGTGACCGCGTCCGAGCAGCAGCTCGAGCGCGTGCGCGAGCGCCTTGGCGCCGCCGAGCGCCGCGTGGCCGACATCGATGCGCGGCTCGAGCAGCTGGGCGTGGCACGCGCGCATCGCGACGAGACGATCGGCACCTCCCGCGTCGCCCTGCAGGCGCTCGAGACCGAGCAGGAGACGGCGCGCGAGCAGCGGGTGCACTGGCAGGTGCAGTCGGCCCACGTGAACGCGCGCGTGCAGGCCGCGCTCGAGCGCATGCAGCGAACCCAGCAGCTGCGCGACGAGGCGTCGGCGGCCACCGAGTCGCTCACGCGCGAGCTGGGCGAGCTCGACGCCACCACGGCGGCGCTCGAGGCGCAGCGGCTCGAGTGGCGCAACGCGCGCGACGAGCGCCGCGTGGCGCTGCTCGAGCTCGAGGCGGCCGCCACCGACAGCGAGCGTGCGCTCGCCGAGGCCGATGCCGCGCTGATCGAGGCGGAGCGGCACCTGGGCGAGATCCGGCACGAGACCGAGGCGCTCACCGAGGAGAGCCACCGCCTGCAGGTGGAGCTCACCGAGGCCAGCGCCCGCCGCCGCAACCTGGTCGAGCGGATCGAGACCGAGTGGCGGAGGCCGTACGACCAGCTCATGGAGCACTTCACTCCGCTCGAGCTCGACTACGACACGCTCGAGGCCGAGGCGGCGCGCGTCACCGAGCAGCTCGAGAGCCTCGGGCCGGTGAACCCGCTCGCGGTCGAGGAGCACGCCGAGGAGAGCAAGCGCCTCGACTTCCTCACCAGCCAGCGCGACGACCTCGTGAGCGCGCGTCAGTCGCTGCTGCAGGCCATCCGCGAGATCGACGGCACCGCGAAGACCCTCTTCATCGACACCTTCACGGCGGTGCGCGGGCACTTCATCACCGTCTTCCAGACGCTGTTCGGCGGTGGCGAGTGCGATCTGCGCCTCTCCAACCCGGACGACCCGCTCGAGAGCGAGATCGAGATCCACGCCGCCCCGCGCGGCAAGAAGACGCAGCGCATCCACCTGCTGTCCTCCGGCGAGCGGGCGCTGGTGGCGGTGTCGCTGCTCTTCAGCATCTACCTCACCAAGCCGAGCCCGTTCTGCCTGATGGACGAGGTGGACGCGCCGCTCGACGACGCCAACGTGGGCCGGTTCACGCAGCTGCTGCAGGAGTTCAAGCACTCCACGCAGTTCATCGTGATCACGCACAACCCGCGCACCATGCAGTCGGGCGACGCCGTGTACGGCGTCACGATGCAGGAGCCGGGCGTGTCGACGATCGTCGGGGTGCGGCTGGGCGAGAAGGCGGTGGCCTGACATGCTCGTCGTCATGCGGCACGACGCGTCGCAGGAGGATGTCCGGCGCGTCGTCACCACGATCGAGGAGATGGGCTACGAGGCCCGGCCGATGCCGGGCCGGCAGCGCACCACCGTCGGCCTCGTCGGCAACGACGGGCGGGTGGACGGCGCGCGGGTGCAGGCTCTGCCGGGCGTGGCCGAGGTCATCTTCGTCACCAAGCCCTACAAGCAGGTCTCGCGCGAGTGGAAGCCGGAGAGCACCGTCGTCCGGCTCGCCAACGGCATCACGATCGGCGGGCCCGAGGTGGTGATGATGGCGGGCCCCTGCTCCGTCGAGAGCGAGGCCCAGATCATGGCGTCCGCCGAGGCGGTGCGCGCGGCCGGTGCCACCATCCTGCGCGGCGGCGCGTTCAAGCCGCGCAGTTCCCCGTACTCGTTCCAGGGGCTCGGCAGCGAAGCGCTCCGGCTGCTCGCGAAGGTGCGCGAGGCCACGGGCCTGCTCATCGTCACCGAAGCGATGGACCCCGATCAGGTCGAGGAGGTCGCCGACGTCGCCGACATCGTGCAGATCGGCGCGCGCAACATGCAGAACTACACCCTGCTCCGCCGCGTGGGGCGCTGCGGCAAGCCGGTGCTGCTCAAGCGCGGCATGGCGGCGACGGTGCAGGACCTGCTCCTCTCGGCGGAGTACATCCTCGCCGAGGGCAATCCCGACGTCATCCTGTGCGAGCGCGGCCTGCGCGGCTTCGACACCGTCACGCGCAACCTCTTCGACGTCACCGCGATCCCGGTGGTGCACCATCTCTCGCACCTGCCCATCGTGGCCGATCCGAGCCACGGCACCGGCCGGCGCGACCTCGTGCCGGCCATGGCGCGCGCTTCCATGGCAGCGGGCGCGGACGGGCTCATCGTCGAGGTGCACCCGGAGCCCGAGCGCGCCCTCTCCGACGGCGCCCAGAGCCTCGACCCGACCCAGTTCGCCACGATGATGCAGGAGCTCGCGCGCATCGCCGAGGCCATCGGGCGCAGCATCACGATGCCGGTGGGAGCGCCGAAGTGACGCGCTGGCTGGTCGCCCTGCTGCTCGTGGTACTGCCGGTGCCGCTGCCCGCCCAGCAGGGCGACGGCAACGCCATCGCCGCCCGCGCCGCGCGCATCTACCGGTCCCTGACGTCGCTGTCGGCGGAGTTCACCCAGGTCATCGACGACGAGGCGCTCGGACGACTCGAGAGCCGCGGCACGCTGGTGCAGTCGGGGCAGAACAAGCTCGCGATGCGCTTCACCGACCCCAAGGGCGACGCCATCGTGGTCGACGGCCGCCACGTGTGGGTCTACACGCCGAGCACCACGGAGAACCAGGTCATCCGGATGCCCCTGCCATCGGGGCCGGTGTACGGGTTCAACCTGATGGCGTGGCTGCTCGACCGCCCCACGGAGCGCTACCGCATCACCTGGCTCAAGCGCGACTTCGTGGACTTCGCGCAGGTGGACGTGCTGCAGTTCGAGCCCACGTCGCCCGACATGCCGTTCCGGAAGGCGATCCTGTGGATCGACCGGGACTCGGGGCTGCCGCGGAAGATGGAGATCGAGGAGGAGCCGGGCGCGGTGCGCACCCTGTCGCTGTCGAAGATGCGCACCAACCAGCCGGTGAACGAGAAGACCTTCCGCTTCGACGTGCCCTCGGGCGTGCGGGTGGTGGACCAGGGCTGAGCGTCAGTCGACCGCCGCGCGAAGTCGCGCGGCCAGTCCTGCGGCTCGCTCCTCGTCCAGCCCGGCTTCCCGCGCCAGCTCCACGGCCCGGAGCCCGAGTTCCGCGTACAGCCGTCGGTCGCCGCCATCGAGTGCGGCCAGATGCGCCTCGATGGTGCCAATGTCCCCCCGCCGGATCGGCCCCGTGAGCGCCGATGCCGGCCCGAGCGCCTCGAGGTTCTTCACCGTCCCCTCCAGCAGCGGAAGGAAGATCCGCGACGCCGCCTCCGCCGGCACCCCGGCCTCGCGGGCCAGCTTCGCGCCGATCGCCGCGAGGGTCACCGTGTAATTCGACACCATGACGGCCGCCGCGTGGTAGCGCGGCTTCTGCGCCGAGTCGATCACCAGCGCCTCCATGCCCAGCACGGCCGCCAGGCGGCGACCCGCCTCCACCGCCGCCGCATCGCCTTCGAGCACGGCGAACGACGCGCGCAGCCGTCCAGCCGCCTCGGAGTCGCCCGCCAGCGTCTGGAGCGGGTGGAAGGAGCCCAGGCCCTTCGCGCAGCCCTCCAGCGCGGCCAGGGCGCTCCGGTCGCGCAGCCCCGAGCAGTGGAGCACCACGGCCTGCGCGAGCGTCGCCTCGCGGATGGCCGTGGCCACGTCTCCGATGGCATCGTCCGGGACCGCGAGGAGCACGATGTCCGACTGGGCGAGCACCTCGTTCCACGGATCGAGGCTGCATTCGATGGGGGACGGCAGGTCGGTGGGGCGCCGCACGCACACGTGCACCGGCACCATGGCGCGCGTGAGGGCCAGCGCGAGCGCGCGCCCGGCACGCCCGGCGCCGATGATGGCGACGCGGGGCGCGGCCGGGCGCGCGGACGACACGGGACTCAGTTCGCCGAGGGCGGGACGCTCGCCGCGGCGGCGAGGGTCAGCAGTTCCTTCGGCGTGGAGGCGCGGCGCAGCAGCCGGAGCGCCTCCTGCATCTGGGCGTCGTCCTGCCAGCGGCGTCGGCTCTCGGCCTGGCGGCCAAAGGAGTAGCGGCTGATCTCGTAGCCGAGCTGCTGGTCGATGAACGAGCCGGCCGCCTCGAAGGTCGCCGGCGTCACCGCCACGCCCTTCTTCGTGAGCCGCTCGTAGAACGCCTGCCGCATCGCCGGCGTCACCGTGAAGCTCTCGTTGGCGATGGCCTTCTGCTGCTTGAGCTCGAGCGCGTAGCCCGTGAGCGCATCGCGGTAGGCCGCGGCCTTGTCGCCCACCGCCTTCACGAACTCGCGCTCGGGCGTCGTGAAGGTGTCGGGACGCACCACGACGTCGGGCACGATGCCGCCGCCGCCGCGCACCGTCCGCCCGGCGTCGGTCTTGAACACGGGCCGCGCCTTGAGCGCCGAATCGGACATCGAGTCGCGCTGCATGCGCGGGTCGACGTCGGCCATCGCCTGGCGCACCTGGTCCATCTCGTCGGTGGCGATGCGCTGGATGGTGCGCCCGCTCGGCGTGAACCAGCGCGCGGTGGTGAGCTTTAGCGCGGTGCTCTCGCCCAGCGGATAGAGCGTCTGCACCAGGCCCTTGCCGAACGACGGCGTGCCCACGACGAGCGCGCGGTCGTGGTCCTGCAGCGCGCCCGCGATGATCTCGGCGGCGCTCGCCGTGCCCTCGCTCACCATCACGACGATGGGGAGGTCGGGATCGAGCTGCTTGTCGCTGTCGAAGAACTGCCGCGTGGCGCCCCGCGAGCGGCCGCGCGTCGAGACGATCTCCTGGCCGGGATCGAGGAACAGGTCGGCCACCTTCACGCCCTGGTCGAGCAGGCCGCCCGGATTGTTGCGCAGGTCGAGGAGCATGGACTTCATGCCCTTCTTCTTCATCGCGGCGATCTCGTTCTGCAGCTCGGTGGCGGAGGTCTCCGACACCGGGTTGAGCGAGATGTAGCCCACGCCGCCGTCGAACATCGTGCCCGGGGGCACCGAGCGCACGTGGATGGCCGCGCGGGTGAGTTCGTAGGGCATCGGGTCGGCGAGGCCGGGCCGCCGCACGAGGATCTTGACCTGCGATCCCGGCAGGCCGCGCAGCGCCTTCACCGCCGCCTCGCTCTTCCAGTCGTGGGTGGACTTGCCGTCCACCTCGATGATCTGGTCGCCGGTCTGGATGCCGGCCCGCTCGGCGGGTGACTCGGGCAGCGGCGCCACCACGGTGATCCAGCCGTCGCGCACGTCGATCTGGATGCCCAGGCCGGCGTAGTTGCCCGACGTCTTCTCGGTGAGGTCCTTGAAGTCGTCCTCGACGAGCAGCACCGAGTACGGGTCCTTGAGCTCGGTCAGGAGCCCGTCGGTGGCCTTCTTGTAGAGATCGGCCTCGGGCACCGAGTCGACGTAGAAGTGCCGCACGTGGTTCAGCACGTCGTCGAAGATGCGCGCCTGCCGGAACACGGCCTGGTCCCCGCTCCCGCGCTGCAGCAGCCAGCCGCCGCTGAAGAACGAGATGACGGCGATCGCCGCGGTGATGGCCCAACGATGTTTCATGCCTTGCCTCCCCTTCATGCGATGCCGCCGACGTGGCGGATCGCGTCCCACGCCTCCTGCGCGACCTCGGTCGGTGACCGATTCGCATCCAAATGTCGCACGCCCCGTGCCTGCGCCGCCAGATACGCCCCGGCGACCCGGGCGTGGAACGCCGGATCCTCGTCATCCAGCCGGTCGGTCACCTTCCCCGCAGCCTGCTGTCGCGCGCGCCCGGTGCCGGGAGGCACGTCGAGCACCAGCGTGAGGTCGGGCGCGAGCCCGCCCGTCGCCAGCGCGTTCGCCGCCGCCACCGTGTCGGCCGGCAGCCCGCGTCCCGCCACCTGGTACGCATGGGTGGAGAGCTCGAACCGGTCGGCCAGCACCAGGTGCCCTTCAGCGAGCGCCGGCCGGATGACCTGCCGGATCAGCTCCGCCCGCGCCGCGAGCACCAGGAACAGCTCGGCCTCGGCGCCCACCGGATGGGCGTGCTCGAGCAGGATGCGTCGCGCCGCCTCGCCCGCCGGCGTGCCGCCCGGCTCGCGCACGGGCGTCACGGCGATCCCTGCCTCGCGTGCCCGGGCCAGCAGCGCCTGCGCGAGCGTGCTCTTGCCGGCGCCCTCGGGGCCCTCGAGGACCACGAAGCAGCCGGCGCGGCTCATGACAGGGTGATGATGCTGCTCGTGGCGCCCTGCTCCATGCCGGCGCTGATCTGCTCGTTCACCTTCTGCATGTACTTCTCGAAGTTCGCGCGCGAGACCACGTACTGCTGGCCGATGCCGCTCGTCTCGAGGTCGCGCACCGCCGTCTCGTACTCGAGCGTGGTGGCCTCGTCCGGCATCTGGCCCTGCGCGATGGCCGTGTCCACCGTGCGCGCGAGCGTGGAGATGCGGTCGAGTTGCTTCTGCGTGGCCTCGTCGCCACGCAGCGCCTGCTCGGCGCGCCGGAGCGCGCGATACTCGTCCGACTGGCCGATCATGCGGCCGAGCTCCTGCGCCTTTTCCCAGATCACGATCTCTCGCTCCTTTGCGCGAGCAGGTAGCGCTCGCGTCCGAAGAGGTCACGTTCCACCACCACGTTCCGCCAGCCGGCACCGTGAGCGAGGGCGGCGACATCCGCCGCCCGCGCCACGTCGATCTCGAGGGCGATCCAGCCGCCCGCGCGCACCACCCGGCACCCGTCGTCGAGCAGCCGGCGCGTCGCGGCGAGTCCGTCCGCGCCGCTGTGGAGCGCCATCGCGGGTTCCCATGCCTTCACGCCGTCGTCGAGCCCCGCCCATTCGGCCTCGGTGAGGTAGGGCGGGTTCGAGACGAGCAGGTCCACGCTCGCGTCGCCGAGCGGCGCGGTGAGGTCGCCGTGGAGCCAGGCCACCGTCAGGCCCGTCGCCACCGCGTTCTCGCGCGCCAGCGCCAGCGCCTCGAGACTCAGGTCCACGCCGATCACCCGGTCGAAGGCGCCTTCCTGCCTGATACTCAGCGCGATGCAGCCCGTGCCGGTGCCGATGTCCGCGGCGGTCCCCGCGCGGACCCGCGCGAGCGCCAGCTCCACGAGGCCCTCCGTCTCGGGCCTCGGGATCAGCGCCCGCCGGTCGGCGCGCAATTCGAGGCGGCGGAACCCGGCGCGCCCGGAAACATAGGCCAGCGGTTCCCCACCCGCGCGCCGCGCCACCGCCTCGAGGAACCGCCCGGCGTGCGCGGCCGACACCGGGACGTCGCGCCGCAGGAGCGCCATGCCCTGGGGCTCGTCCGCGAGGTCGGCCCACAGCCGCAGCGCCTCGCGGGACGGGTCGTCGACGCCCGCGTGCGCGAGGGTCTCGCGCGCGGCCGAGAGGACGTCAGAGAGCGAAGGCGCCGTTGCCGTCGGCATCGCTCTCCTCGCGGCTCGCCATGCGCAGCGCGTCGACCATGTCGTCGATGCGCCCGTCCATGAACCCGTTGATGTCGTGCATCGACACGTTGATGCGATGGTCGGTGACGCGGCTCTGCGGGAAGTTGTACGTGCGGATCTTCGCGGAGCGGTCGCCGGTGCCCACCTGGGCGCGCCGCTCGGAGGAGCGGGCGGCCTCCTGCTCGGCGATCATCCGGTCGAGCAGCCGCGCGCGCAGCACCTCCATCGCCTTGAGCTTGTTCTGCAGCTGCGACTTCTGGTCCTGCTGCGACACCACCACGCCGCTCGGCAGGTGGGTGATGCGGACGGCGCTGTCGGTGGTGTTGACACTCTGGCCACCCGGGCCCGACGAGCGGAAGACGTCGATCTTCAGGTCCTGGGGATCGATCTTCACGTCGATCTCCTCCGCTTCCGGCAGCACGGCCACGGTGGCGGCGGAGGTGTGGATGCGGCCCTGCGTCTCGGTGGCGGGCACGCGCTGCACCCGGTGCACGCCCGACTCGCGGCGCAGCAGGCCGTACGCATCGGGGCCGCGCACCGCGAAGACCGCCTCCTTGACGCCGCCCATGTTGCCGTCGCTCATCGAGATGGGCTCGACGGTGAGCCCGCGGCGCTCGGCGAAACGGGTGTAGAGCCGCACCAGCTCGCCGGCGAAGAGGCCGGCCTCGTCGCCACCCGTGCCGGCGCGGATCTCGAGGATGGCATCGCGATCGTCGAGCGGGTCCCGCGGCATGAGGGCGTTGTGCAGCGCCTGCTCGAGCTGCTCGACCTCGGGGCGCAGGCGCGCCACGTCGGCACGCGCCATCTCGGCGAACTCGGCGTCGGCGTCGTCGCTCATCTCGACGGCCTGCGCGAGCTCGTCCCGAAGACGTTCGAGCCGCTCGTGCAGGCGCACGACCGGCTCGAGTCTCGCGTGTTCACGGCCCAGGGCCTTGATCTTCGCGGGGTCGCGGGCGAGGTCCGGGTTGGACATCTCGGCCGCGAGCTCCTCCGCTCGCGCAAGCGCGAAGCGGAGTCGCGGTTCCATCGATCAGCCCTTCGCGGCGGTGTCGGCGGGGGTGCCGTACTTGCGGCGGAAGCGGTCGACACGGCCGGCGGTGTCGAGCATGCGCTGCTTGCCGGTGAAGTACGGGTGGCACTGCGCGCACACTTCGACGTGGATGTTGTTCGACGTCGAGCGCGTCTCGAACTTGTTGCCGCAGGCGCAGACCACGCTGAGGGTCTTGTACACGGGATGCAGATCGGCCTTCACGGGTCGCTCCTTGGGTACTGGTGTAATGCCGCGGCACCCGGAGTTCTCGCGGGCGCCGTCCGATAAAGCCTTGAAGTATATGGGGTTCGGTAGCGCGAAGCAAGCAGGGAGCCGGGGCCGCCGGGCGTCGGGGATCGCCCCTCCGGCGGGACGTCCGCCGCGGCACTACCTGACGCAACTGCAAGTCCCCAAAGGGTTTCCGGAAGGGCCGGTCGGGGGTATGCTCCCTGCAGAAGCACGACCGTCCCGTCCTCCCGGAGTCCCGATGCGATCCTTCGCGCTCGCCCTCGCCGCCTGCTCCCTCGCCGTGGCCCCGCTCGCCGCGCAGCAGGAGCGCGCCACGTTTGCGGTGCTGCCGTTCCAGAACGAGCAGTCGTTCGGCCTCGAGCCTGAGACGTATCGGGCGCTCGAGGCCGGGCTCGCGCAACTGCTCGCCTCCGAGCTGGCTCGGAGCCCGGGCGGCCAGGTCGCCGACCGGGGCCGGACGAGCGAGGCGGTGGGCAAGCCCACCGTGCCGCCGACGCGCCTCGATGCCGCGTCGGCGCAGCGGATCGGCGGGCTCGTCGGCGCCCGCTACGTGGTGCTCGGCAACTTCGTCGATGCGTACGGGAAGACCCGCGTGAATGCCCGCGTGGTGGATGCGTCGAGCGGCCAGTTCCTCAAGGCCGTCAGCAACGACGATCCCAGGCTGCAGACGCGGGACAAGCTGCACGCCGCGGTGCAGACCCTCGCCGGGAAGATCCTCGCGGAGCTCGGCCTCCCGGCGCCGGCCGCGAGTCCGCCCCTGCCGACGTCGGCGGTGATCGCCTTCAGCCGCGGACTCGCGGCGGAGGAGGCCGGCGACCGAGCCGCCGCAGCGAAGGAGTTCCAGGCGGCGCTCGACGCCGCGCCCAACTTCGCCGACGCGAAGGAAGCGGCCTCCAGGGTGCGCTGACGCGCCGAATCGGGGCTGGGACGGCTAGCGGGAAGCCTGCAGGGACGCCAGCAGGTCGAACACCAGACCCTCGCCGCGATACGGCGCCCCGAGCGCCGCGTGGGCCACGTTGCTGAGGACGACGAGGGTGTAGCCCGATTCCGGGACGATGACGGTGTTCGTCAGGTACGCGCCGATGGCGCCCTCGCGGTCGACGATCTCCGGGGCCCCCGCGCCCAGCCCCTGCGGACGATAGATGAAGCTGCCGAGCCCCGTGAAGCCGCCCGCGGGGTAGGCGCTGAAGAGCGTTCCGAGCGCGGCGGCACCGAGCACGCGACCACCCAGCAGCGCCGCATGCCAGCGCTGCAGGTCATCGGCGGTCGAGAAGAGCGCGCCCGCCGCGCCGTAGTTCTCGAGGCGCCAGCGTTCCTCGCGCCGCACGCCGCTCGCGCTCGAGTCCCATGCCGGCACGAGCGCACCGTTCGGCCGATCCACGCCGAGCAGGCCCGTCCGGTCCATTCCGAGCGGCTGCAGCAGTTCCATCCGCAGCACCTCCGCGTACCGCCGCCCCGTCACGGCCTCGATGACCGCCGCCACCACGATGTAGTCGAGATTGTTGTAGCGGAACACGGGAGCGGCGGTGTCGCCGGGCGCGATGCGTGCGAACCGTCGCGTCACCTCGCGGGCCTGCAGGAAGGCCGCGCTGTCCACCGTGTAGAACCCCGCCACCTCGCCCTGCATCGGCAGGACCTCGTCGAGGTTCGGCAGCCCGGCGGAATGCGAGAGCAGCTGGTGCAGCGTGCGATCGCCGGCGCGGTCCCGCAGCTCGGGCAGCCACATCCGCACCGGCGTATCGAGCGACAGCCGCCCCTGCTCCACCAGCCGCAGCACGAGCGCGGCGGTGAGCTGCTTGGTGATGGAGCAGATCGGGAAGAGGCTCGCCTGGGTGAGCGGGATGGCGCGCACGTGGTCGGCCATGCCGACGGCGATGCGCCGGAGCACCGTGTCGCCGCGCCCGACGAGCACCACGCCGTCGAAGCGATTGGCCCCGTGGTAGGCGCGCACGATGCTGTCGATGTGGGCCGCGCGCCGGTCATCGATCGTGTCGGGAAGGACGGTGGGCGGCGCGCCGCCAAGGAGCAGCGCGTGGAGCAGCGAAGCGAGCATCGTGTCAGGGAATCGGTGCGGTGCGGACCACCGATGCCACGCCGGCGAGGAGCCCGGCGTGCAGCGGCAGGATGAGGGCGAGCAGTTCCGGGTTGGGCTGTCGCAGCCCCGGCCAGGCGAGGGTGACGATGGCGATGCCCGCGAGCGCGGCCACCAGCATCGCCGCGCCAAGGGCGGCGCGACCGGCGCCCGCGCGGCCACGGATGGCCAGCGGCAGGAGCACCACCAGCGCCAGCGAGAGCGGCGAGAGCAGCAGCACGCTCGCATTGCCGCGCGACGCCACATGGTCGGTGAGGAGCCAGAGGCCCAGCAGCACCACGCCGCCGAGTCCCGCGACGGCACTCCACACGCTGCCGAGCGTCGCGAACATCACGTGACCCGGCCGCGAGCCGCTCCGCCCCGTGATCCAGAGGAGCGAGCCCAGCAGCACCCCCACCACGAGGAACGGCAGCGCCAGCCGACGCGGGGCCACGGGCTCGGGATAGCGGGCGGACTGGTGCAGCTGCTTCTCGGCGCGCACCAGCGGCACCTGCCGTCCGGCGCTGTCGCTCACCGTCACGGTGCGCAGGTGCTGCATCAGGTGCACGGGCAGGAACATCTCTTCCCACGCGCTGATGGGCCGGTCGGTGGGATGGCCCAGGCCGAGCATGAGTCCGGTGTAGAGCAGCGGGCTCCCCGAGGTGAGCCGGGCCGTGTGCCAGCGGTAGCTCGTGGAGGTGAGCGCGCCGTCGAACCGCGCCGCGATCACCCCACCGAGCGCCTGGTCGAGCACGTCACGGATGCGCGTCGAGCAGTTGTCGCGGTAGTAGTCGTAGCGGTAGTGGCGGTGCTCGTCGGTGTCGTTCCACAGCAGGAAGTCGCGCAGCGCGGCCTTCTGCGCCGGCGTCATGGTCAGCTCCTGCAGCCACACCGATCGGTCGGCCCGCTTGTAGACGCTGATGTACTGCTGCGCGGGGTTGCCTTCCATCCAGTACCAGGGACGGCCCTGCACGAAGCGCAGGACGAAATCCTCCTGGCGGAAGTCGAAGCGGCCGTAGTCGTACCCCATGGCCCGCCCCGTCGCGCGATCGAAGACGACGATGGCGTTGTGGCCGAACTTCTCCCACACCTGCTTGCCGGCGCCGAAGGTGAGGAGGGCGACCTCCAGGGAATCGCCCGGCGTCGCGGAGGCCTGCGCGTGGAGGGGCGCAGCGACGACCGCGGCGGCGAGAAGCACCGCCGCGGCGCGCCCGAAGCGCATCACAGCGATATGTCCTTCCCTTCGGCCGCGGAGCGGTAGATCGCGTCCATGACCTTGTGCACCTGCACCATGTCGGCGAGGTCCGGCGCCTTCACGTCGCCCGCCACCGCCGCGAGGAAGTGGGCCCACTCCGCGCGATAGGAGAGCGTGAAGGCCGTCTCCCGGCTCGTCGAGCCGGTCGGCGACACGTCGGTCGGCACGCCGTGCAGCTCCTTCCACACGCTGAGCGGGTTGACCGACGCCGTGCCCTTCGAGGCGCGCAGGCCCATCCCGAACCGCTCGCCGGGCCCCACGTGGTGCCATGTCACGTCGAAGAAGATCGAGGTGCCGTTCTCGCACACCACGAAGGCCGCACCAGACTGCTCGACGCCGCGCTGCCGCGCGGGCTCGTCCCACGTGGCACTCGCGCGCACCGGCACCGGGTTGCCCGCAAGCCAGAGTCCCAGGTCGAGCATGCCGAGCCCGAGGTCCAGCAGCACGCCACCGCCCGCCGTGTCGCGCCGCTGGCGCCATATCGCCTGCTGCCGGCTCGGCTTGAAGAGGTGCCAGCTGCCGCGCACGCTGTCCACCTCGCCGAGCTCGCCGCTCTGCACGAAGCTGCGCACCAGCTGCACGTCGGGCCGATAGCGATGGTTCATGCCGACCATCAGCACGCGCTGGCGCTTCTCCGCCGCGCGGGCGAGCTTCTGCGCCGAGGGGGCGCTCATGGCCATCGGGCGCTCGACGAGGACGTGCAGGCCGGCGGACAGGCCCGCGAGCACGTGCGACTCGTGCAGGTGGTTCGGCGAGCACACCAGCAGCGCCTGGAGCTCGGCGTGCTGCACCATGTCCTCGATGTCGTCGTAGGTGTCGAGCACGCCGAAGCGCTCGGCGAGGGCCCGCGCCTTGGGCACGTCCGGATCGCAGAGCGCGACGACCTCGACCTGCTTGAGCCGCTTGAGCACGGGGAGGTGCGCCACCTGCGTGATCGCCCCCGCTCCCACGATGCCCACCCGCAGCCGCTCGCTCATCGCCTCTCCTCGTCTCGTCGTCGGGCGCGCCCTAGTAGCGGCGCGAGATGGTGGTGCCCGGGAAATATGCCGCCACGATGTCCGGCGCGGCCTGGCCCGCCCGTCCGCGGCCGATCGCGCCCCACTGGCAGAAGCCCACGCCATGGCCGTTGCCGCGTCCCTCGATGATCAGCGCACTCACCCGGCCGCCCTGGTGCTCGGTGGCCAGCGCGAACGCCGCGCTGCGCAGCGGCTCGGCCCCCGCGGGACGCAGCACCTGCCGCGCCTGCGGCCCGTCGATCCGCACGTCGCCGTTCCTCAGCCGGAAGACCAGCTCGCTCACCCGTCCCGACGGGCCGGTGGCGCCCACCCGGATATCCCGCACCGGCTCG
>DASUOW010000043.1:0-2922 GCA_036276435.1 Gemmatimonadales bacterium | reverse complement strand
CCGATCGAGGCCGCGATCGCGGCGCTCGGGTTCCACCGCGAGGAGTTCACGATCGTCGACCCCACCGGCGACCCGCGCCGCGAGGGGTTCGCCGAGCGGCTGTGGGATCGCCGGCAGCGCAGCGGGGTCACACGCGAGGAGGCGAACTGGCGGCTCACGCAGCCGGAGTACTTCGCCTCGATGCTGGCGTCGGTCGGCGACGTGGACGCGGCCATCCTGGGCGAGAACCAGCACTATCCCCGCGCCATCCGGCCGGCGCTCGAGACGGTGGGTGCCGCGCCCGGGGCGACGGTGGCCGGCATCTACATGATGGTGCTGCAGCAGGGCGTGTACTTCTTCGCCGACTGCACCGTCAACATCGACCCCGACGCCGAGACGCTCGCCGAGATCGGGCGCTCCACGGCGGAATTCGTCGAGGGGCTCGGGCTCGAGCCGCGCGTGGCGATGCTGTCGTTCTCGAACTTCGGCTCGGTGCGGCATCCCAAGTCGGCCAAGGTGTCCGAGGCGGTGCGACTGCTGCACGAGCGGCACCCGGCGCTGGTGGTGGACGGCCCGATGCAGGCCGACACCGCCGTGGTCGAGGAGATCATCACCCGGTCGTATCCGTTCAGCCGGCTGCAGCGCCCCGCGAACGTGCTCATCTTCCCGGACCTCGACGCCGCGAACATCTGCTACAAGCTGCTCGACCGCCTCGGCGGCGCGCAGTCGATGGGCCCCATCCTCGTCGGGATGGCGGCCCCGGTGTACGTCCTGCAACGTGGCGCCGGCGTCGACGCCATCGTCAACCTTTCCGTGATCGCGGCGGTCGATGCGCTCGAGCGCAAGCGCCGCCCGGCCAACTGACCCGCCCATGACCGCACGCCCCGAACTCGCCCCCGCCATCCCCGGCCTGCGCGCCCCCGCGTGGATCACCAATCCGCGCATCGGCGCCTGGGTGAAGGAGATCGCCGAGCTCACCCTGCCCGACGCCATCCACTGGTGCGACGGGTCGCAGGAGGAGTACGACCGCCTCTGCGCGCGCATGGTGGAGGCCGGCACGCTCAAGCCGCTCAACCCGAAGAAGCGCCCGAACTCCTTCCTCGCGCTCAGCGACCCGAACGACGTGGCGCGCGTCGAGGACCGGACCTTCATCTGCAGCCGCCGCCGCCAGGACGCGGGCCCGACCAACAACTGGGTCGACCCGCGCGAGATGCGGCAGACGCTGCAGCGCGTGTTCGCCGGTGCGATGCGGGGCCGCGTCATGTACGTGGTCCCGTTCTGCATGGGGCCCCTGGGTTCCCCGCTCGCCCACTACGGCGTCGAGATCACCGACTCGCCCTACGTGGTGGTGAACATGCGGATCATGACCCGCATGGGCCGGGGCGCCATCGAGGCCCTCGGCGACGGCGACTTCGTGCCGTGCGTGCACTCCGTGGGCATGCCGCTCACGCCGGGCCAGGCCGACGTGGAGTGGCCCTGCAACCCGCACGAGAAGTACATCGTGCACTTCCCCGAGGAGCGCGAGATCTGGAGCTACGGCTCCGGCTACGGCGGCAACGCGCTCCTCGGCAAGAAGTGCTTCGCGCTCCGCATCGCGTCGGCGATGGCGCGCGACGAGGGCTGGATGGCCGAGCACATGCTGATCGTGGGCATCACGAACCCGCTGGGCGAGAAGCGCTACTTCGCCGCGGGCTTCCCGAGCGCCTGCGGCAAGACCAACCTCGCCATGCTGGTGCCGCCGGAGGGCTACGAGGGGTGGAAGGTCACCACGGTCGGCGACGACATCGCGTGGATCCGCCGCGGGCCCGACGGGCGCCTCGCGGCCATCAACCCGGAGGCCGGCTTCTTCGGCGTGGCGCCGGGCACCTCGGCGAAGACGAACCCCAACGCGATGGCGTCGATCCACGCCAACACGATCTTCACCAACGTGGCGATGACGATGGACGGCGACGTGTGGTGGGAAGGCATGACCGACGAGCCGCCGAGCGAGCTGATCGACTGGCAGGGCCACGTCTGGACGCCGGACTGCGGCCGCAAGGCGGCGCACCCCAACGCGCGCTTCACCGCGCCGATCCAGCAGTGCCCCTCGGTGGATGCGCAGTGGGAGGACCCGGCCGGCGTGCCGCTCAGCGCCTTCATCTTCGGCGGCCGGCGGGCGAGCACCGTGCCGCTGGTGTACCAGGCGGCCAACTGGAACTTCGGCGTGTACCTCGCGGCCACGATCGGCTCCGAGACCACGGCCGCGGCCACCGGCGCCGTGGGTCAGGTGCGGCGCGACCCGATGTCGATGCTGCCGTTCTGCGGCTACCACATGGGCGACTACTTCAACCACTGGCTGCAGATCGGCCGGCAGGTCAGCGACCCGCCGCGCATCTTCTGCGTCAATTGGTTCCGCAAGGACGCCAACGGCGACTTCATCTGGCCGGGCTACGCCGAGAACATGCGCGTGCTCGAGTGGATCTTCGAGCGCGTGAGCGGCCGGGCGTCGGCCATCGAGAGCCCGCTGGGCTGGATGCCGCGCTACGACGACGTGAACTGGGACGGCCTGCCCTCGTTCCCGCGCGAGACCTTCACCCAGCTCATGACGGTCGACACCGACCAGTGGAAGGACGAGATCCTCTCCCACGAGATGCTCTTCGAGAAGCTGTACGACCGGCTGCCGAAGGAGTTCATCCTGATGCGGGAGCTGATCCTCTCGAGCCTGTGGCGGTCGCCGCAGGTGTGGAGGCTGGCGGGGGAGGAGGCGTAGGGGAGGACCCGCTGCTCATTGCGAGGCCCCGCAGGGGCCGAAGCAATCCGGGTGCATGGAGCGGAGTTTCGTGCGCGCGCACCGGACTCCGCTCCATGCACCCGGATTGCTTCGTCGCTCGCTGCGCTCGCTCCTCGCAATGAGCAGGAGGGCTCGTCAGAACCGCACCCGCATCGCCACCCCCGGCACCCCCC
>DASUOW010000042.1:0-6742 GCA_036276435.1 Gemmatimonadales bacterium | reverse complement strand
TGTTCCGCGACCTCGACCGGCTGCGCCGCCTGTGCACCAACCCGCACCGGCCGCTGCAGATCATCTTCGCCGGCAAGGCGCACCCCGAGGACAAGCCGGGCAAGGAAGTGCTGCAGGAGGTCTACCGCTACACGCGCGATCCGCGCTTCGAGGGCCGCATCGCGTTCCT
The DNA here is from genome assembly GCA_036276435.1 of Gemmatimonadales bacterium. Classification (GTDB taxonomy): domain Bacteria; phylum Gemmatimonadota; class Gemmatimonadetes; order Gemmatimonadales; family GWC2-71-9; genus JAGGAG01. The sequence goes on along the minus strand of DASUOW010000042.1, from coordinate 6,573 downwards.
CGAGGACTACGACATGCACCTCGCGCACCTGCTGGTGCAGGGCGTGGACCTGTGGATGAACCTGCCGCGCGTCCCCCACGAGGCGTCGGGCACGAGCGGGATGAAGGCCGCGCTGAACGGCGTGCCTCAGCTCAGCACGCTCGACGGCTGGTGGCAGGAGGGCTACGACGGGCTGGGCGGCTGGGCCATCGCGCCGGCCGGCGAGGGCGAGGACGCCGAGGCCAGCGACGCCGAGCGTTGCTACCAGCTGCTCGAGGAGCAGGTGGTGCCGCTCTTCTACACCCGCGACAGCCAGGGCATCCCGCTCGGGTGGGTGGAGCGCATGCGCCATGCGCTGCGGCTCGGCGGCCGCCGCTTCACCGCGCACCGCATGGTGCAGGAGTACGTCCAGGAGTATTACGCGCCGGCCATCCGCTGCGATCTCAGCGGCGACGCCCCGCCGACGGCCTGACCGGAGGTACCGTGTCCCTCACCACGCGCGAGTCGCGGCCCCTGCCGACCGTCGTCCATCTGGCGGCGGAGTTCTACCCGTACGCGCGCACCGGTGGGCTGGCGGAGGCCGCCAGCGGGCTCGCCGCCTTCCAGCATCGCGCCGGACAGCGGGTCGTGACGTTCCTTCCCCTCTATCGCTCGGTGCGCGAGGCCGCGGGCGAGCTGGTGCCGCACGGCGAGCCGTTCGGCGTGCAGGTGGGGCCCGAGCTCGAGGTGGCGCAGCTCTTCCGCGTGGACGGCCACAAGCCGGGCCCCGCGGTCTATGCCGTCGCCCATCCGCACTTCTTCGACCGCGACGGCATCTACGGCGACGGCAACGGCGACTATCCGGACAACGCGCGCCGGTTCGCGTTCTTCGTGCTGGCGGCGCTGCAGGTGCTGCCGCAGTTCGTCTCCGGCCCGGCCATCCTGCACGCGCACGACTGGCACACGGCGCTGGCACCGCTCTACCTGCGCACCACCCACGCCGGCCTGCCGGGTTACGCGGGCATCCGGACCGTGCTGTCGGTGCACAACGCCGGCTACCAGGGGCACTTCCCCGCCTCGACGGTGTCCGATGTCGGGCTGCCGTGGTACACCTACGACTGGCGCTGCCTGGAGTGGTACGACCGGGTGAACTACCTCAAGGGCGGCATGTCGGCGGCCGACCTCGTGGTGACGGTCAGCCGCCATCACGCCGAGGAGCTGATGACGCCCGAGGGCGGCTTCGGGCTGCACGACGCGTTCCGCGCGCTCGGGAACCGGTTCACCGGGATCATCAACGGCATCGACCAGTCGACGTGGAACCCGGCCGCCGACATGCAGATCACCGCGAAGTACTCCGTCGCCGACCTCGAGGGCAAGGAACGCTGCAAGGCGGCACTGCAGCGCGCCTTCCGCCTGCCGCAGCGCAAGCGCGTCCCCCTGCTGGGCTTCACGGGCCGGCTGGTGAAGCAGAAGGGCCTCGACATCATCCTTTCGGCGTACGGCCTGCTCAACGCCGACGTGCAGCTCGTCTTCCTCGGCATGGGCGAGCGGCGCTATGCGGAGGCGCTCGCAGGACTCGCCGTGGCGGCTCCCGACCGCATCGGCGTCGAGCTGCACTTCACCGACCGGATGGAACACCGGCTGATGGCGGGCTCCGACATCTTCCTGATGCCGTCGGAGTACGAGCCCTGCGGCCTCACGCAGATGCGCGCGCAGCGCTACGGCACCGTGCCCGTGGGCCGGCGCGTCGGCGGCATCGCCGACACCGTGGAGGACGGCGTCACCGGCTTCCTGTTCGACGGCTACGCGCCGGCGTCGTTCGAGGAGGCCGCCTTCCGCGCCGTCGCGCGCTATCAGGACCGCCCCGCCTGGACCGAGATGATGAAGTGCGGCATGGGCCGCGACTTCGGGTGGGAGCGTTCCGTGCGCCTCTACCAGGACGAGTACCGCCGGATCCTGGAGACGCCATGAGCCTCGACTTCGTCCTTGCGCTCCACAGCCACCTGCCGTGGGTGCTGAACCACGGCCGGTGGCCGCACGGCAGCGACTGGCTCACCGAAGCGGCGATCGACACCTACCTGCCGCTGCTCGAGACGCTGTTCGCGCTGGAGCAGGACGGGGTCGCGGCGCCGATGACCATCGGCATCACGCCGGTGCTCGCGAACATGCTGGCGCACCAGGGGTTCCGCGACGAGCTGGAGCTGTACTTCGACCAGCGCCTCGAGGCGTGCGACACCGCCCCCGAGTCCCTCGAGGCCACCGGCGACGGACACCTGATCCCGCTGGTGCAGTTCTGGCGCACGCGCCTGCAGCGGCTGCGGCGGCTCTTCCACACGCTCGACAGCGACCTCGTCGCTGCGTTCCGCGGACTCGAGCAGCGCGGCCGCATCGAGATCATCAGCTCGGCGGCCACGCACGGCTTCCTGCCGCTGCTGGCCTGCGACGAGAGCATCCGCCTGCAACTGGCCCTGGGCGTGCGCGAGCACCGGCGCCTCTTCGGCCGCACGCCGCAGGGCTGCTGGGTGCCCGAGTGTGCCTACCGCCCGCGGGGTCGCTGGGCGCCCTGGCCCACGGCGCCCGCGTCGCCGATGCGGCGCGGCATCGACGAGCATCTGGCCGACGCCGGCTACCGGTACTTCTTCGTCGACGCGCACCTCGTCACGGGCGGCGATCCCGTCGGGCTCACCAGCGAGGGCCAGGGCGGGATGTCGGTGATCGACGCGGCGGAGGCCGTGGCGCACGCCCAGCGCTCGCCGTACCGCGCCTGGCAGGTGTCGCATCCGAGCGCCTCGCGTCCCGTCGCCGTGTTCGTGCGCGACCCGCGCGCCTCGGCGCAGGTGTGGAGCCGTGCCGGCGGCTATCCCGGCGACGGCGCCTACCTCGAGTTCCACAAGATCCGCTGGCCCGGCGGGCTGCGCTTCTGGCGCGTCACCGAGAGCCGCCTCGACCTCGCGCTCAAGGAGCCGTACCGCCCGGAGGTCGCGGCCGAGCACGCGGAAGGCCACGCCCGCCACTTCGCGCGCCTGCTCGACGCCGTGGCCGCGGAGCAGCCGGCACGTGCCCCCGCGGTGGCCGCGGCGCCGTTCGACACGGAGCTGTTCGGCCACTGGTGGTTCGAGGGGCCGCACTTCCTCGAGGCGCTCTACCGCGCGCTGCCCGAGTTCAGCGACGTGGAGCCGATCACGGGCAGCGGACACCTGGACCACCATCGTCCGCCCGCCGCGCTCCGGCTGCCCGAGGGGTCGTGGGGCGCCAACGGCGACTTCAGCATGTGGCTGGGCGAGCAGACCGCGTGGACGTGGGAGCGGCTGTGGCCGCTCGAGCGCGCCTTCTGGGACGTGGCGCCGGCGGCGCTCGAGAACGCCGACGCGCATCCGGTGCTCGCGCAGGCCACGCGCGAGCTGGTGCTGGCCCAGTCGTCCGACTGGCAGTTCATCATCTCGACCGGCGCGGTGCCCGACTACGCGTTCCGCCGCTTCAACGAGCACTGCGAGAACGCCGAGTGGCTCGTGGCGGCGCTCCAGCCGGGACAGGAGGCCGGGTTGCCGGCGGCGCGCGCGCGCGCCGAGGAGATCCGGCAGAAGGACGACCTCTTCCCCGATCCGCTGCCCGCCGTCACGGCCGCGCTCGCGGGCACGCGCACCCTCACGGTGAGCTGAGCGGATGCGGCCACCGCTCCGCTTCATCCTCGGGCTCCACCTGCACCAGCCCGTGGGCAACTTCGACCACGTCTTCCGCCAGCACGTGGACGACGTGTACGCCCCGCTGCTGGACAAGCTGGAGCAGACGAACCTCTTCCCCGTCGTCCTGCACGTCTCCGGCCCGCTGCTCGAGTGGCTGGCGGAGCACGAGCCCGCGTGGCTCGAGCGCCTCGCCGGGCACGTGCGCGCGGGCCGCATCGAGCTGCTGCTCGCCGGGTTCTACGAGCCGATCCTCGCCTCGCTCACGCGTCGCGACCGCATCGAGCAGGTGGGCTGGATGCGCGAGTGGCTCGCCGAGCGCTTCGGCACCGCGGCGGAGAGCCTGTGGCTCACCGAGCGCGTCTGGGAGCCCGACCTCACCGCCGACCTCGCCGAGGCCGGCGTGCGCTCCGTGCTGGTGGACGACCGCCACTTCCTGGTCAGCGGCTTCGCCCGCGACCAGCTCCACACCTGGTACCTCACGGAGCACGACGGCCGGCGCCTCGCGGTGTTCCCGATCGACGAGCGACTCCGCTACCTCGTGCCCTTCCGCCCGCCGGAAGAGACGGCCGCCTACCTGCGCGAGCTGCACGCGGCGGGACAGCCCCTCGCCCTGCTCGCCGACGACGGCGAGAAGTTCGGCGGCTGGCCGGGCACGAAGGAGTGGGTGTACGAGAAGGGCTGGTTCGACGGCTTCGCGGCCGAGGTGAACGCGCTCGTGCACGAGGGCATCGTGCAGCTCTCCACGGTGCGCGACGCGCTCGACCAGGTGCCCTCGGGCGGTCTGGCCTACCTGCCGTCCGCCTCCTACCGCGAGATGGAGGGCTGGTCGCTGCCCGCCGTCCCCCAGCACGCCCTGCACGTGCTCGAGCAGGCGGCGGGCGAGGAGCGCCTGGCGGGGGTGGAGGGCGGCCTGCTGCGCGGCGGCCACTGGAAGCACTTCCTCGTCAAGTATCCCGAGTCCAATCGCCTCCACAAGATGACCTCGGCGCTGTCGGCGCTCTGCCATCGCCGCGGCGACCCGCCGGAGGCGCGCCGCGCCGTGGCGCGCGCGCAGTGCAACGACGCCTACTGGCACGGCGTGTTCGGCGGGCTGTACCTCCCCCACCTGCGCGGAGCGCTGTGGGCCCAGCTCGCGCGCGCCGAGGCCCTGCTGCGCGACGGCGAGCCGATCGCGTGGGAGGTGCTCGACCTCGACGCCGACGGCCACGACGAGATCTGGGTGCACTCGGCGCACTGCTCCGTGCTCGTGGCGCCGGCGCGCGGGGGCGCCATCGAGGTGTGCACGCGCTTCGCCGAGCGGCGCAACCTGGCCGACACCCTCACGCGCCGGCGCGAGGCGTACCACGCGCTCGACTCCGAGGCCACGGCCACCGCGCACCCCACCGACGACCGCGGCATGCCGAGCATCCACCACATCGAGTCGGGCCTCAGGCTCGACGCGCTGCCGCCGTCGGACCCGCACGACCGGGCGCTGTTCGTCGAGCGGCTGCACCCCGTCGGCACCATCACCCCGCTGCTCGAGCGCGGCGACGCGCCGGTGGTGCGCAGCTGGGCGCGCGAGCAGATGGCGGTCGAGGTCGAGCGCGAGGGCGACGTCGTGCTGGTGCGCCTGAGCGCCCGGGACGGCTCGCTGGTGAAGGAGCTCCGCATCGGCGCGCTGGGCGGCGTGGACGTGTCGTTCCGCTGGGCGCGCGGCCTCACCGACGGCGGGTGGTTCTCCACCGAGCTCTCGCTCGCCTCGCCGGCCGGGGTGGTGTCGGAGCCGGCGGCGCAACTGGTGGTCTACGGCATCGAGACCACCGCCAAGTCGGAGAAGGGCCTCGACCGCACGGTGCAGGGCGAGTGCTTCACGCTGCTGTGGAACGCCGACGCGGGCGCCGCAGCGGTGCATCTCGCCGCGCCGGCCGACTGACCGCGCCGCGGTGCCGCTCAACGCCCCTTCGTCATCCCCGCAGACCTTCACCCGCGCCCGCTGGCCCGCGCGGGTGCTCTACGTCGGCATCCTGCTCATGGCCACGCTGTGGCCGTTCACGCTCGACTACAGCGCGTCCCTCGTCGCGGAGCGCTTCGCGCGCGCCCTCTCCCCCACCATCATGGCGCGCGACGTCATCGACGGGGCACGCAACGTCGTGCTGTTCGCGGGCTGGGGCCTCGTCTGGGCCGTCACGGGGCGCGGCAACCTCCGGCGCCTCCTGGTGAACGCCACCGTCACGGGCATGTGCCTCAGCATGCTCGTGGAGGCGGCGCAGCTCTTCTCCCGCGACCGCAATCCCAGCATCCTCGACGTCTTCACCAACACCGCGGGGGCCTTCGGCGGGGCGCTGGCGCTGGTGCTGCTCGCCCTCGTGGTGCGCTCGCGGCGCGACGAGAAGTCCTACCTCGGCCTGCCGGCGCTCACCTTCGCGGGCGGCTACGCGGCGGCATGCGCGCTGGAGACGTGGATCCCGCTCTTCCGGCAGGAGCCCGTGCTCGGCGCCGTCGGGCATCCGCTCAACCGGCTCCGCGTGACCGTGGACGCCATCGAACTCGCCTCGCTGCTCGATCCGCCGGTGATCGATGCGATCCTCTTCGCGCCCCTCGGCGTGCTCGCGGTGGCCGCGCTGTTCGAGCTGGGCATCGGCTACCAGCGGGGCGCTCGGATCACGGCCGCGCTCGGCGTCGCGATGGCGGTGGTGATGGAGTTCGCCCACGGCCTGCTCGGGCTGCCCATCAGCGTGGGCTCCATCGTCGCGCATGCGGGTGCGATCGCGGCGGGCGCGTTCATCGGTGAACGACTCGTGCCCGCCGCGGCGCGCCAGCTCACCGGCGCGCATCGCGTGCGCACCTTCCTGACGGCCTACGCGGCGCTGCTGGCGCTCTGGTCGCTGCGGCCCTTCGTGCCGGAGTTCGACACCGGCCTGATCGCGCAGAAGCTGGACCGCCGCTGGTGGAT
>DASUOW010000041.1:0-6741 GCA_036276435.1 Gemmatimonadales bacterium | reverse complement strand
CTGGTGACGCGTGGGACGGACGAGCCCTACCGGCTGTTCACGTCTAGAGCGGAGTATAGACTACTACTACGTCAGGACAACGCTCTGAGGCGACTGATATCCGTGGCTGGTGCGCTCGGCCTCTGGACCGATGAGGAGCGTACAGCCGCCGAGTCGCGACTGGAGCGAGAGGAGCGGCTGCTCGAGCTCGCGGAAGCGACGTCGATCAGACTGCCGGACGATCGGGTGCCAGGAGGCATCGCGACGGACGGCGGACCGGGAGGGTCGATGACTCTGCGCGTCGCCGATTGGGCGCGCCGGCCGGAGATCCCGCTGGCTCAGGCGTTGGCGGCAGCCGGGGTGTTGATGAAGGACGAGGAGGCGGTGCATTGGGCGGATGTGGAGCTCAAGTACGAGGGCTACATCGCCCGGGAGCGGCGGAGTGCGGCGAGGTTGGCGGGGATGGAGGGCCTGGAGCTGCCGGCGGGACTGGTGTTCGGGAGCATCGATGGGATTTCGAGGGAGGGGCGGGAGAAGCTGGAGCGGGTGCGGCCGCGGACGTTGGCGCAGGCGGGGATGGTGCCTGGCGTGACGGCGGCGGACCTGCACCGGGTGGCGCATGCGGTGGTGAGGGGGAGGGTGTCACGTGAAACACTTCCTGAGTCCGAAAGGAGATTTTCGATCGAGTAATTCCGCGATCGGTCCTCGCGGCTGAAGCCGCCTCTCGGCGGGCGTGTCGCTGAAGCGACGTGGTGTGCGTGTGTTGGGTGATGGTGGGGTGGGGCGGATTGGGCATCTTTGGGGATGCGGCATCAGTTGTTCGTGCATCTGGTGTGGACGACGAGGGGCCGGGCGTCGATCATCGATGCTCGGGTTGCCGCCTTCCTGGATCAATTCGTTCGACGGGTCGCGTTGACCGAGAGGGCGGAACTGCTCGAGTTCGGAGTCGTCACGACGCACGTTCATCTCGTCGTGCGACTCCATCCCACGACTCAGTTGCCCCGTCTGGTCCAACGCCTCAAGGGCGGCAGCGCTCATCTCGCGACCGCTGAAGGCCACGCGACCCATGGCAAGGAATTGAGGTGGGAGAAGGGCTACAGCGTTCACTCCATCAGCCCACGCGCCCTCGATATCGTCCGGGAGTACGTCCGCCTCCAACCCGACAACCACCCCACCGAAGCCATCCCTGGCTGGCCTCCGCCCTCTCCCTCCTCACCGCGCGAACGTCCCTTCAGGGACACGCCGGCCGAGAGGCGGCTTTAGCCGCCGCGCTCTCGTCGCGTCTCGACCTCGCGCTCGCTCCCTTCGCGCCCAAGCCCCCAACTATCAAGTGTTTTCACGTGAAACACTTTTGACGGTTGTCGCTTCCCGCCCAACTCGTATATTAGGAATCCCCCGGCACGAACCGCCGAATACTGCTGCGCTGTTCGTCGCTAACTCGTTGTCCTGTAATACTTTAGGTGTAACTTGGGACGCGTCATCGCGATCGCCAATCAGAAGGGTGGCGTCGGCAAGACGACCACGGCCGTCAATCTCGCGGCGTCGCTGGCCATCGCCGAGAAGCGGACGCTGCTCATCGATGCCGATCCCCAGGGCAACGCCTCCAGCGGTGTCGGCCTGGTGAAGTCGGAGGTCGCGGCCTCGCTCTACGACATCATGATCGAGGGCCGCGATCCCGCCGAGGTGATCCGGCCCGTGCTCGGCATCCCCTACCTCGACGTGCTGCCGGCGACGCAGGACCTCGTCGGCGCCGAGCTCGAGCTGGTGACGCGGCCGCAGCGCGAGACGGTGCTGCGGCGCGCGCTCGAGAAGGTGCGCGGGCAGTACGAGTACGTGCTCTTCGACTGCCCGCCCTCGCTCGGGCTCATCACGCTCAACGTGCTCACCGCCGCCGACGGCGTGATCATCCCGATCCAGTGCGAGTACTACGCGCTCGAGGGCATCTCGCAGCTGCTCAACACCATCCGCCTCGTGCAGCAGAACTTCAACCCGCCGCTCGCGCTCGACGGCGTGCTGCTGACGATGTACGACTCGCGGCTCAACCTGAGCCGTCAGGTCGCGGAGGACGCGAAGGAGTATTTCGGCCCGCAGATGTTCCGCACCGCGGTGCCGCGCAACGTGCGGCTCGCCGAGGCGCCGAGCTTCGGGAAGCCGATCCTGCTGTACGACGTCGCGTCGGTCGGCGCCAAGTGCTACATCGGCGTGGCGCAGGAGCTCATCCGCCGGGTCGAGGACGCGCAGGTAACGCCGGCGGTGAGCGCATGAGCGACACGCGACGGCTGGGGCGCGGCCTCGAGGCCCTGCTGGGCCCCGTGACGCGCGAGGCGGCGCAGGCGTCCGGTGCGCTGCGCGAGCTGCCGGTGTCGGCCGTGCGGCCGAATCCGTTCCAGCCCCGCACCACGTTCGACGAGCAGGAGCTGCAGGACCTCGCCAACTCCATCGGCGCGTCGGGCCTGCTGCAGCCGATCGTGGTGCGTCCGAAGGATGCGGGCTACGAGCTCATCGCCGGCGAGCGGCGCTGGCGCGCGGTGCAGCGACTGGGCTGGACGAACGTGCCCGCGGTGATCAAGGAAGCGGACGACCGCACGCTGCTCACGCTGGCGCTCATCGAGAACCTCCAGCGCGACAACCTCTCGCCCATCGACGAGGCGGTCGGCTACCAGCGCCTGATGGACGAGTTCCAGGTGGCGCAGACGGAAGTGGCGCGCCTCGTGGGCCGCGACCGCTCCACCGTGTCGAACATGCTGCGCCTGCTCAAGCTGCCCGACGCCGTGCGCGCACTGGTGCACTCGGGCCGGCTGAGCGAGGGCCACGGCCGCGCGCTGCTCGGCCTCAACAACCCGGCGGCGATCGAGAAGCTCGCGCACGACGCGGCCGCCGGCGGCTGGTCGGTGCGCGAGGTCGAGGAGCGCGTGCGCGGCGACGCGCCGGCGACGCGGCGCCCGCGCGCCACGAAGGCGGCGGCGGAGCCCACGGCCCAGTCCGCCGACGCGCGCCGGATCGAGGACGCGCTCCGCCGCCGCCTCGGCACCGACGTGCGCCTGACGGCCAAGCGCCGCGGGCGCGGCAACCTCGTCATCAGCTACTACTCCAACGACGACCTCGCGCGGGTGCTCGAGCTGATCCTGGGCACACCGTTCGACGGATGATCGCACCGGGTCGGTCGGTCACGATCATGGTGCAACCGGACGGCGCGCTGCAGGCGCGCTCGTTCCGGCTGCCGCTGTGGGGCCTGCGCGTCGCGGTGGTGGCGGCGCTCGCCCTGGTGGGCTTCCTGCTCTTCGTCGTGCTCTCCTATGCGCCGCTGGTGCGCGCCGCCGCGCGCGTGCCGTTCCTCGAGCGCCAGGTGCAGCGGCTCGAAGCCGACAACGCGAAGATCCGCGAGCTCGCCGCGGCGCTCGACAGCATGGAGAAGCGCTACGAGCAGGTGCGCGGCATGGTGGGCGCCGACCTGGTGCCGGGACTCGCCGAGGTGGCCTCGACGCTGCCGGTGGCGCCGGCGGTGCGGGCGACGCTCGCGAGCACCCCGCGCTACCCGACGGGCGCCTCGGTGCCGCGCTTCTGGCCGCTCGACGACCAGAGCTACACCACCCGCGGCATCGCCGACAGCGCGGGCGCGGACGGCCAGCACGAGGGCGTCGACATCGCCACCGCCACGGGCACGCCGGTGCGCGCCTCGGGCGGCGGCACGGTGGCCGATGCCGGCGAGGATCCGGTGTTCGGGCGCTTCGTGCTGATCACGCATCCGGACGAGTACCAGACGCTGTATGGTCACCTGTCGCGCGTGGTGACCGCCAAGGGACGCACCGTCGAGCCCGGCGAGGTGATCGGGCTCGCCGGCAATTCGGGTCGCTCGAGCGCGCCGCACCTGCACTTCGAGGTGCGGCATCGCGGCGCGGCGGTGGACCCGCTCACGTTGGTCAAGCAGGAGGGGTGATGGCGATCTTCTCGGGCGAGCGGCGCGAGGGCGGCGAGCATCCGCGCCGGCGGGCGACGGACCAGATGCCGCTCTCGATCGTGGCACACGACCTGACCGTCACCGGCGACCTCGTCGCCGACGGCGTGGTGAAGGTGGAGGGCAAGGTGATCGGCAACATCCGCGCGGGGAACCAGATCCTCATCGCGCCGGGTGCCACGATCACGGGCGACCTCCACACCAAGGAGGCGGTCATCGGCGGCGAGGTGCGCGGCGTCATCCACGCCGGCGAACGCGTCGAGCTGCAGGCCACCGCGGTCGTGGAAGGCGACATCAACACCCCGCGCATCGCCATCCTCGAGGGCGCCCGCGTCACGGGCGAGGTGAAGATGGACGCCGCCGTCGTGCAGCCCGCGTGAGGGGACCGCTCCGGCGACAGGTCGCGCTCGGTGCGTGCGCCCTGGCGCTCGCGGCGTGCAGCGGCAAGGCGGGCGATGGCGGCCAGGCGTCAGACGCCTTCCGCGTGGGGCTCATCACCCCGGGCTCCATCACCGACGCCGCCTGGAACTCCGGTGCCTACAAGGGACTCGAGATGGTGCGCGACTCCCTGGGCGCCAGGGTGAGCCACGTCGAGGCCGGCACGCCCGCAGCACAGGAGGAGGCGCTCCGCAACTACGCGGCGCAGGGCTACACGCTGGTCTTCGCGCACGGCTACGAGTTCCAGCAGGCCGCCGAGCGGGTGAGCGGCGAGTATCCGAAGACGGTGTTCGTGGTGACGTCGGGCTCGCGCGCGGCGGCCAACGTGGCGCCGATCATCTTCCGGCTCGAGGAAGCGAGCTACCTGGCGGGACTCGCGTCGGGGGCCATCACGAAGTCCAACGTGATCGGGTTCATCGGCGGGGTGGAGCTGCCGCCGGTGCGGGCCGCGTACGAAGGCTGGGTGAACGGCGCCCGCGCGATGAACCCGAAGGTCGAGGCGCGCGTCACCTACCTCAACAACTGGGACGACGTGGCGGCGGGACGCGAGGCGGCGCTGGCGCTGATCCGCGCCGGCGTCGACGTCTTCCACCACAACGCGGATGCGGCGGCGCTGGGCCTGTTCCAGGCCGCGAAGGAGACGCCGGGGGTCGCGGTGGTGGGCGCCAACGCCGACCAGTCGGCGCTCGCCCCCGACCGCGTCGTGGGCTCGGCGGTGATCGACCTGCCGCGCGCCTTCCTCCTGGTGGCGCGCGAGGTCCAGGCGGGCACGTTCACCGTGCACGTCATCGCGGACGGCCTGGCGAGCGGGGTGGTGCGCTACGAACCCAACCCGGCGTTTTCCGGCCCGCTGCCCGCTGGTCTCGAGGCCCGCATCGCGGCGGCGGCCGACTCGATCCGCGCCGGCACCCTCGTGCCCGCCGCGCGGCCGAAGGAGATGGCGCAGTGAGCCGGACCGTTCCGCTCGAGGAGCTGGTGGCGTACGCCGACGGCTACCTCCGGGTGCGCGAGGTGCCCGACTATCCCGGCGCGTGGAACGGGCTGCAGGTGGAGTGTCGCGGCCCGATCGACCGCATCGTGGCCGCGGTGGACGCGTCGCAGGCCACGATCGACGGCGTGGTGGCGCTGCTCGACCGGGAGGACGGCGACGTGGGCTTCTCGGGCGACAACGACCACGGCTCGCCGCTGCTGCTGGTGCATCACGGCCTCTTCTGGGACGGCACGCCGTCGGTGACGGGACGGCGCTACCGCCGGCTCAGGAGCCTGCTTGCGCACGACATCGCGCTCTACGCGGCGCACCTGCCGCTCGACCTCCATCCCGAGGTGGGCAACAACGCGGTGCTGGCGCGCGAGCTCGGTCTCGAGGTGCAGGGCACCTTCGGCGATCACAAGGGCACGCCCATCGGCGTGTGGGGCACGCCGCCGGCGGCGCTCGCGACGCGCGAGGCGCTGGCCGAGCGCGTGGCCGCGGTGCTCGGGCTGACAACCCCGCCACGGGTGATCGCGGGCGGGCCGGAGCGCCCGGTGCGCGTGGGCGTGGTGACCGGCGGCGCCGGCACCATGACGCCGCAGGCGGCCGCCGCCGGCCTCGACACCTTCATCACGGGCGAGGGAGCGCACCACACCTTCTTCGACGCGATGGAGGGCGGCGTGAACCTCGTCTACGCCGGCCACTACGCCACCGAGACGGTGGGCGTGCGGGCCCTGGGCGCCCATCTCGCCACGCGGTTCGGCATTCCGTTCGTCTTCCACGACCATCCCACCGGGCTGTGACCGCGGCGCTGCTCGAGCTTCGGGGCATCGACAAGCGGTTCGGCTCTCTGCAGGCGCTCGCGGGCGCCGAGCTGTACGTGCGCCCGGGCGAGGTGCACGCGCTGCTGGGCGAGAACGGCGCGGGGAAGTCCACGCTGATGGCCGTGGCCTACGGGCTGCTCGCGCCGGAGGCGGGCGAGATCCTCGTGGACGGCACGCCGCGCACCTTCCGCTCGGCGCGCGACGCCAGGCAGGCCGGCATCGGTCTGGTGCACCAGCACTTCACGTCGGTGCCCGCACTCACGGTGGCGGAGAACGTGGCGCTGTTCGCGGGCTGGGCGGTGGAGCCGCGCCGGCTGCGGGAGCGCGTCCGGGAGCTGTCGGAGCGGCTCGGGCTGCCGCTCGAGCCCGACGCGCGCGCCGACGAGCTGTCGGTGCCGCTCAAGCAGCGGCTCGAGATCGTGAAGGCACTCGCGGCCGACGCGACGGTATTGCTGCTCGACGAGCCGACCGCCGTGCTCGCTCCCGAGGAAGTCGCGGAGCTGCTGCGGGTGGTCCGGCGATTCACCGACGCCGGCGGCGCGGCGGTACTGATCACCCACAAGCTGGGGGAAGCT
>DASUOW010000040.1:0-5343 GCA_036276435.1 Gemmatimonadales bacterium | reverse complement strand
GGCGCCCCGGACGGCGGCGAACGACTCGGTGCAGCAGGCCTGGCGGGAGCTCGAGGCGGCCGGCGGGGCCCGGCCGGGCGTCGACCCCGACGACGTGCTGCTGTCGGCCGAGCTCGACCGCGCGCGTCGCAGCGCCGCGGTGGACGAGCAGCTGGCCTACCTCAAGAAGAAGCTCGGCCGGGAGTAGCGGATGGCGCATCGACATCTCTGGCTGCCCGGTCTCCTCCTTCCGGCCGCGCTCGCTGCCCAGCAGCCCATCGCGCCGCCCGCCCACTTCCAGAAGCTCGCGCACACCTACAGCATCGTCGCGTACGACTCCGTCACCGGGGACCTCGGCGTGGCGGTGCAGTCGAAGTTCCCGAACGTCGGCGGCATCGTGCCGTGGGGTCGTGCGGGCGTCGGGGCCGTCGCGACCCAGAGTCTCGGCAACACCGCCTACGGCGAGCGCGGCCTGGACCTCGTGGCCCAGGGTGCCACGGCCGAGGAGGCGCTGCGCGAGGTGATGAAGACCGACACGATGCTGCAGGACCGGCAGGTGGGCATCGTGGACGCGAGGGGCAACGCGGCGAGCTTCTCGGGGACGCGCACGTTCGACTGGTCGGGCGGGCGCGTGGGCGGGATCGCGGGCGGGCGGGAGGGTGGGAAGGGGGCGGTGATCGTCGGGCGCGGCTACGCGGCGCAGGCGAACATCATGGTGTCGGACCGGACGGTGAAGGAGATGGCCGCCACGTTCGAGTCGACGAAAGGTGATCTCCCGACGCGGCTCATGGCGGCGCTGAAGGCGGGGCAGGCGGGCGGCGGCGACAAGCGCGGCATGCAGTCGGCGGCGCTGCTCGTGGTGCGGAAGAACGGCGGCTATCTCGGCGCCAACGACCGGTTCATCGACGTGCGCGTGTACGACGCGCCCGATCCCATCGCCGAGCTCGAGCGGTTGCTCGCGCTGCACCGCCTGCACTTCTTTCCGAGCGAGCCGGGCGACCTGATGCCCCTCACGCCGGAGCTCGTCGCGCGGCTCGAGCCCATCCTCCTCGCGGAACCCGCGAACCAGCCGGAGAAGTGGCTCAAGCGTCCCCAGGGCACGGCGAACCAGGCGTTCCTCGAGGCCCTCAGGGACTTCATGTACTGGGAGAACTACGACGTGCGCGTCCGCATGGACGGCACGATCGATGGCGTCGTGCTGCAGGACATCCTCGCGAAGCGCCCGGGGCGCTGAGCGCACACCACACTCTCAAGGAGGCCCTGCGTGGCCACCACCGCAGCACCGATCGGCAGTCCCGCCGGCAAGGCGCCGCCCGCCTCGGACAAGGCGTTCTTCGGCCATCCGCGCGGGCTGTCGACGCTCTTCTTCACCGAGATGTGGGAGCGCTTCGCCTACTACGGCATGCGCGCCATCCTCATCCTGTACCTGACCACGGCCGTGGCGGCCGGCGGCCTGGGCTACGACGTGGGGAAGGCCGGCGCCGTCTACGGGACCTACGTGGCGCTGGTGTACATGCTGTCGCTGCCCGGCGGCTGGGTGGCCGACCGCATCCTGGGCCTGCGGAAGTCGGTGCTCTACGGCGGCATCCTGATCATGTTCGGGCAGCTCTGCCTGGCGGTGCCGGGCGCGCAGCTGTTCTACCTCGGGCTCGCGCTGATCATCCTCGGCACGGGCCTGCTCAAGCCGAACGTGAGCGCCATCGTCGGCGAGCTGTACAGCAAGGAAGACATCCGGCGCGACGCGGGGTTCTCGATCTTCTACATGGGCATCAACCTCGGCGCCTTCATCGCGCCGCTGGTGGTGGGCTGGCTGGCGCAGAGCGACAAGTTCAAGGAGGTCCTCGCGGGCTGGGGCCTGCGCCCCGAGCTGTCGTGGAACTGGGGCTTCGGCATCGGCGCGCTGGGCATGTTCCTGGGCATCCTGCAGTACGTGGCAGGCTGGAAGCACCTGGGCGACGCGGGCGCGGTGCCGAGCGTGGCGCCCGAGTCGGCGGAGGGGGCGGCGGCACGGAAGCAGTTCTGGATCGGCGGCGTGTCGCTGCTCGCCCTGGCCGGCGGCATCGCGGCGCTGGTGATGAGCGGCGCGCTCGCCGTCGAGACCGTCACCAACGCCTTCAGCTGGCTCTATGCGGTGGTGGTGGTGGGCTTCTTCGTGTGGCTGTTCAAGTTCGGCACGTGGACGAAGGAGGAGTACAAGCGCCTCATCGTCATCCTGGTCCTGTTCGTCGGCGCGGCGATCTTCTGGTCGGCGTTCGAGCAGGCGGCCTCGACGCTCAACCTGTTCGCCAACGAGAAGTCGCGGAACCAGATCTTCGGCTGGACCTTCCCGGCGAGCTGGTTCCAGTCGGTGAACGCGCTGATGATCATCGCGCTGGCGCCGGTGTTCGCCTGGATCTGGGTGAAGCTCGGCACGCGCAACCCGTCGAGCCCGGCCAAGTTCGCGGTGGGCCTGCTGTTCGTCGGGCTCGGGTTCGTGGTGATGGTGGGCGCGGCGCGGGCGTCGGCGAGCGGGGTGCAGGTGAGCCCGATGTGGCTCACGGTCACCTACCTGCTGCACACCATCGGCGAGTTGTGCCTGAGCCCGGTGGGCCTGAGCTCGATGACGCGCCTCGCGCCCGATCGCGTGAAGGGCCTGATGATGGGCGTGTGGTTCCTCGCCGCCTCGATGGGCAACCTGATCGCGGGCCGCGTGGTGGGCTTCCTGGAGAACTTCACCCCGGACCGGATCTTCTTCGCCGTCGCCATGTTCGCCATCGTGGCGAGCGTGGTGATGTTCGCGCTGGTGGGGCCGATCCGGCGGATGATGGAACGCGAGGGCTGAGGCGGACGGGCCAAGGACGAAGGGCTCCGGGATCACCCGGAGCCCTTCGTCTTTCGTCACACCTTCCGGTCCGCCGCGAAGAGCAGCACGTCCCCCACTTCCTCGTCCCAGATGGCGCCCACGCGGTGCATGCCGATCTTCTCGGCCACGCGGATGCTCTTCTCGTTCCACGGCGGGATCGTGGCGGCGACGCGCTTGACCGTGTCATGACCGAGCGCCCATTGGAGCAGGCCGGCCGCGGCCTCGCTGGCGAAGCCGCTGCCCTCGGCGCCGGGATAGGTGGCGTAGCCCATCACCACCGCGCCTTCGCCGTCGGGCGGGCCACCGAATCCTACCGAGCCCACCGCCTGGCCCGTGTCGCGGCGGATGACCACCCACGCCCACCAGCCTTCCTGCGCCGGGTCCTCGAGCAGCTTCTGGCGGATCATGGGGAAGACGTCCTCCATGAGCGGCGGCGGGGAGAGCGGCTGGGGAAAGGCGGCGGTCGTGATGGCGGCCAGGCGCAGGGCGTCCCCGGCCATCATCGCCTCGATGGCCTCGGGGGTGAACGGCTTGAGCGTCAGGCGTTCGGTGCGGATCTCGGGGGATGCCATGCGAGGCCTCTCTGGTCGCGGCTCGCGGTCATTCTTACCTTCCGGACACGAACGGGCAAGTCCGGCCCTCCCTGGAGCCCACATGAGCACCTTCCTGCGCACCACCGCGCTGTCCACGAAGGGCGCGCGCACCCTCGAGCGGGCCGACTACGTGTCGGCCGACGTCTTTGCCGCGGAGCACGCGCGCATCTTCCGGCGCGAGTGGCTCTGCGTGGGCCGCGAGGCGATGATCGCGGCGCCCGGGCAGTACGTGCTGTTCGAGGCCGGGCCCGACAACCTGATCGTGGTGCGCGATCGCAGCGGCACCGTGCGCGCCCTGCACAACACCTGCCGGCACCGCGGCACGCGGCTGTGCAGCGAGCCCTGCGGTGAACTGTCGGAGACGATCCAGTGCCCCTACCACGCCTGGACGTACGGCCTCGACGGCCGGCTCCTCGGCGTCCCGGACGCGAAGGAGATGGAGGACTTCGACAAGGCCGACTATCCGCTGAAGCAGGCGGCGGTGGCGCTGTGGGAGGGCTTCGTGTTCGTGAACCTCGCCGAGCGGCCGGAGCCGTTCGCCGAGGCGTTCGCGCCCCTGATCAGCCGCTTCGCGCGCTGGAACCTGGGGGCGCTCACGGCGGCACGGCGCATCGACTACGACGTGCGGGCCAACTGGAAGCTGCTGTTCCAGAACTATTCCGAGTGCTACCACTGCTCGCCGGTGCATCCCTCGCTGACGAAGCTCTCCTCGCCCACGAGCGGCGAGAACGACCTCGTCGACGGCCCGTTCCTGGGCGGGTTCATGACGGTGACCGCACCGGGCGGCAGCCTCACCGTGAGCGGCCGCGCGTGCGGCGTGCCGGTGGCGGACCTGCCGGAGGAGGACATGCAGCGGGTGTACTACTACACGATCTTCCCGAACATGCTGCTGAGCCTGCATCCCGACTACGTGATGGTGCACACCTTCCAGCCGGTGGCGATCGACCGTACCCACATCAGCTGCGAGTTCCTGTTCCACCCCGCCACGCTCGAGCGCACCGACCTCGACCCCGATGACGGCGTGCGGTTCTGGGACCAGGTGAATCGCGAGGACTGGGACCTGTGCGAGCGCACCCAGCTGGGCGTGCAGAGCACGGCGTACGAGCCGGGACCGTACTCGCGGCGCGAGAGCCTCTGCGCGGCGTTCGACCGGCACTACCGCCACGTGATGGCGGCGCGGGGCGACGAGCTGCGCTAGGAAACGTGCTGGGAGGGCGCGCCCTTGAACACGCGGAAGAGATACGCGAGCGAGGGCACGAGCAGCACGAGTCCCGCGACCAGCGCCATGAACACGAGCTTGAGCGTGGCGTGCGGCGCGGCGCTGCCGTCGATCGTCAGGTCGGGCGGGATGAGATAGGGATACTGCACGGCCGCCCATCCCCACAGGATGAGCGTCGCCTGCGCCGCCGCCGCGAGCCGCGCGAGCCGGGCGCGGCGGGTCCACAGCCCCCAGAACGCCGTGAGCGCGGTGCTGCCCACCGCCAGATGGTAGAACGGCGTCCACCAGCTCGACGTGAGGCCCTTCCACACCAGCGGCGCGCCCGTGCGCGAGAGCGCGAGGGTCACCATCGCCGCCACGAACACCGCGACGCCGCTCGCGAGGGCGCGCGCGCGAAAGTCGTCCTGCAGGTCCCCCTCGAACGCCTCGACGGTGAGGTAGACGGCGGCGAGGTACGCCATCAGGGCCAGCGCCAGCACGCCCACGGCGAACGGGAACGGCTGCAGCCACGGCGTCACGAAGCCCGCGGCGAAGTCCGTCGGCGGGGCCGCCGGCAGGTTGCCCGTGGCGACGGCACCCGCCGACACGCCGAGGATCAGCGGCGTGATGAGGCTGGCCCAGGAGAAGAGCAGGCCCCAGCGGCGCTGCACCTCGTCCTTCTGGCTGTCGTAGGTGCGGAAGGTGAACGCCGAGCCGCGCAGCACGATGCC
>DASUOW010000039.1:0-2735 GCA_036276435.1 Gemmatimonadales bacterium | reverse complement strand
TGGCGGATCACATCAACCTGCTCGGCGACAGCCCGCTCATCGGCCGGAACGACGACCGCCTCGGGCCGCGCTTCCCCGACATGTCGGCGCCGTACGATCCGGCGCTCCGGGCGCTGGCGCGCCAGTGCGCGCTCGAGCTGGGCGTGACGCTGCGCGAGGGCACCTACGTCTCGGTGACCGGCCCGGCGCTGGAGACGCGCGCGGAGTACCGGATGCTGCGCCTCATGGGTGCCGACGTGGTGGGCATGTCGACGGTGCCGGAGGTGATCGTGGGCGTGCACGGCGGGATGCGCGTGCTGGGCCTGGTGGTGATCACCGACCAGTGCCTGCCCGACGCCCTGGAGCCGGCCACGCTGGAGAAGATCATCGCGACGGCGGAGCAGGCCGAGCCCGACCTCGCCGCGCTGCTGACCCGCATCATCGGACGCCTGGACTGACGCATGACGTTCCCGGCCTGGCCTGACGGCACCGCCGACGCGCTCGAACAGGAACTCCTCTCCCGCTGGGAGCAGGAGGGCCTCTTCGCGCGCACCCAGGAGCAGACGCGCGACGGCCGGCCCTTCGTCTTCTTCGAGGGCCCGCCCACCGCGAACGGGCGGCCGGGCATCCACCACGTCTTCGCGCGCACCATCAAGGACCTCGTCTGCCGCTTCCGCGCCATGCAGGGCCGCGCGGTGACCCGCATCGCGGGTTGGGACACGCACGGCCTGCCGGTCGAGATCGAGGTCGAGAAGGAGCTCAAGCTCGACGGCAAGAAGGCCATCGAGGCGTACGGCGTCGCGGCGTTCAACGCCAGGGCGCGCGCGAGCGTGTTCCGCTACCAGTCGGACTGGGAGACGCTCTCGAACCGCGTGGGCTACTGGCTCGACTACGAGAAGCCGTACGTCACGTGCAGCAACGAGTACATCGAGTCGGTGTGGTGGCTGCTGAAGCGGCTGCACGAGAAGTCGCTGCTGGTGCGCGGCCATCGCGTGCTGCCGTACTGCCCGCGCTGCGGCACCGTGCTCTCCAGCCACGAGCTGGCGCTGGGCTACGACGAGGTGAAGGACAAGTCGGTCTACGTGACGTTCCCGCTGGCCGACGGCTCCGGCCGCGAGCTGGTGGTGTGGACCACGACGCCGTGGACGCTGCCGTCGAACGTGGCGGTGGCCGTGCATCCCGACCTCGAGTACGGCGAGTACCGGCTGGGGGAGCGCGTGCTCGTGGCGGCCACCTCGCGCGCGGCGGCGCTGGTCGTCGACGACCGCTCGCCGGAGGGGAAGAAGGGGCCCACGCACCTCGCCGACCTGCCGCTGCTGCGCACGATCCGCGGCGCGGAGCTGGCCGGGCTGTCGTATCACCGCCCGCTCGACGTGGTCCCGCTGCCCGCCGACCGGCGCAGCCAGGTGATCGTCACCGGCGACTTCGTCACGGCCGACGACGGCTCGGGCATGGTGCACATGGCCCCGGCGTTCGGCGCCGACGACTACGAGGCGGGCAAGCAGCACGACCTCGCGCTCGTGCGGCCGGTCGCGGCGGACGGCACCTTCGTCGGCACGACGTGGCCGGCGCTCGAGGGCAGGCTGGTCACGGCGGAGGAGACCAACGAGCTGATCATCCGCCGGCTCAAGGAGCTTGGCCGCTGGCTCCGCACCGAGCAGTACGTGCACAGCTATCCGCACTGCTGGCGCTGCCGCAGCAAGCTGATCTACATGGCGCGCGACTCGTGGTTCGTGCGCACGTCGGCGGTGAAGGCGCGGATGCTGGAGCTGAACGCGCAGGTGAGCTGGCACCCGCCCGAGGTGGGCACGGGGCGCTTCGGCGAGTGGCTGGCGAACAACGTGGACTGGGCGCTCTCGCGCGACCGGTACTGGGGCACGCCGCTGCCGGTGTGGGTGTCCGACCGCGACCCGAACCACGTCGAGGTGATCGGCAGCTACGCCGAGCTCGCGGCGAAGGTGGGCCGGCCGCTGCCGGAGGGGTTCGACCCGCACAAGCCGTTCATCGACGAGTACACCTGGCCCGCGCCGGGCGGCGGCACGATGCGCCGCGCGCCGGAGGTCATCGACACCTGGTTCGACTCGGGGGCGATGCCGTACGCGCAGTGGCACTACCCGTTCGAGCACGAGGACGCCTTCGAGGCGCACTTCCCGGCCGACTTCATCTGCGAGGGCGTGGACCAGACGCGCGGCTGGTTCTACTCGCTGCTGGCCATCGCGGCGACGGTGTTCGACAGCGTGGCGTACCGGAACGTGGTCGTCAACGAGCTGGTGCTGGACGCCGACGGCCAGAAGATGTCGAAGAGCCGCGGCAACGTGGCCGACCCGTGGCAGGCCATCCGGGAGTACGGTGCCGACACGGTGCGGCTCTACCTGCTCGCGTCGAGCCAGGTGTGGCTGCCGCGGCGGTTCGACCCGAAGGGCATCGCGGAGCAGGGCGCGTTCCTCAACACGCTGCGCCAGACGTACCGGTTCTTCTCGCTCTACGCGGGCGACTGGACGCCGGGGGCGGGCGCCGACGCGCCGCGCACGGCGCTCGACCGGTGGCTCCTCGCCCGCCTCGACCGGCTCGTGGAGGACGTGACGCGCGCCTGGGACGGCTACGAGCCCACCGAGGGCGTGCGCCTGCTGGTGCAGTTCGTCGTCGACGACCTGAGCAACTGGTACGTGCGCCTGAGCCGCTCGCGCTTCTGGGCGCCCGGCCGGGACGCCGACCCGGCCGCGGTGGCCACGCTGCACGAGGCGCTCGCCACCGTG
>DASUOW010000038.1:0-7978 GCA_036276435.1 Gemmatimonadales bacterium | reverse complement strand
ATTGTTCCAGCTGGAGCGAACACTGGCCTCGAAGGAAGCAGCAGGTGTGGAGACCAAAGGGCCGGTCGGCCCCTGGTCCAGTTTGTAGAAGGGTCCCGGGCAGGTTGGGCGGCCCGACCGGTCACACAGGATCGATCGGGTGGTTCGTCGCTCAAATGGGCGACCACCCGGAACGACCAACGCCCGCCTCGTAGCGAAGTGCTAGCGAGAGCAGGCGTTGGGCAGTGGGCGATGAGGGGCTCGAACCCCCGACCTCGCGCATGTGAGGCGCGCGCTCTAACCAGCTGAGCTAATCGCCCGTTCAGGGACGGCAAGTGTAACCGGGGCCCCAGCCGCCAGCAAGGTCGGCCGAAGCCCCGGGAACCATGGGCCCTGCGGGATTCGAACCCGCGCACTTCGGATTATGAGTCCGCTGCTCTAACCAACTGAGCTAAGGGCCCGCAAACGCTTGCTGCGATGGGGAATAGACATGCCTCCCCTCGCTGTCGTCAACATGCCGGCCGGCGCCCTCCGCAGTTCCCCCGATTGTGCCGGGCGACGCCTCGTGGAATGAGTTGATGCTGGAGACTCTCACTCATGTCCGCCCTCCCCTCCGCATGATGCGCCTGGCCATGGCCCTGCTCGTCCTCGCGGCGACACTCCTGCCGACCCGCGCCGACGGGCAGGCGCCTGCCGACTCGGTCATCTACCACGTCGCCCCGCAGAGTCGTTTCGAGGTCCTCACCGGACGGGCCGGCCTGCTGGCGTTCGCCGGCCATGAGCACCTCATCCGTGCCAGGAGCTTCACCGGCACCGTGGTGTTCTTCCCGGACCGGCCCGAGCGATCGCGCGTCGACATCCGGGTGCTCGCGGAGAGCCTCGAGGTGCTGACGCCGCCCGATACCGCCGAGATCCGGAAGGTCACCGAGACGATGCGCACGCGCGTGCTGCGCGTGGCCGAACATCCCGAGATCCGGCTGCGCTCCAGCGCCGTCACCGTGACGCCGTCGGGAGTACAGGTGCTCGCGGCACTCACGCTCGGCGGCGAGACGCGCAGCGTGGTGGTGGACCTGACCGTGCGCCGCTCGGCCGACACGCTGCGCGCGAGCGGCCGCTTCTCGGCGAAGCAGACGGAGTTCGGCATCACGCCCTACGCCGGCGGGCCCGGCGGCACGGTGAAGGTGGCCGACCGTGTCGACTTCACGATCGACGTGATCGCTGCCCGCCGCGGGGCGGCCCCCTAGAACCCGAGCCGGCTCGCGGTGCGCAGTGCGTCGAGGGGCCTCCCTGCCGGCGCGGTGGCGAGAGGACGGGAGTCGTCGAGCAGCGACTGCAGCTGCGGCTCGGGCAGGTACGGCGTGCCGGCCGGCCGCTGCGCCGAGACCCGCGACTCCATCGCCGTGTCGAATCGCGTGACGCGACCCGGCATCGTGGTGCGCTGCCAGAAGCCGGCGCCCCGCATCGGCGGCGTGGCCTCCACGTACACCAGCCAGCGCACGCCGTCGCGGTCGTCGAACACCACGGTGTCGGTCAGTGCGTCGCCGCGCGGCGGAAACGGGAGGTCGAGCACGACGTACGTCACCTCACGCGCTCGCCACGACCGCGGCGTCGGAGACGGCCTTGGGCACGAGCACGGTGTCGATCAGGTGGATCACGCCGTTCGCCGTCGCGATGTCGGCCTGCACCACCTTGACGCGCTCGACCGTGAACTTGCCGTCGCGCATGCGCATCGACAGGGGCAGTCCGTGCAGCGTGGCGGCGATGGCGCCGTTGGTCCGTTGCAGGTCGAGGGAGCGCAGCAGGCGCGGGACGACGTGATAGCCCAGGATCGCCGCGAGCTTCTCGCGATCGGCAAGCAACGCCTTGAGCTCGCCCACGGCCAGCTTGGCGAACGCCGCCTCGGTGGGCATGAAGACGGTGAAGGGGCCGGCCCCCTGCAGCTCCAGCGTGAGCCCGGCGGCGTCGAGGGCGCGCACGAACGTGGGCAGGTTGCCCGCGTCGGCCGCATAGCCGACGAGGTCCTTGGTGGAGCGCTGGGTCGACATGGGGCGGGTCTTTCGTGGAGGGCGAAGGCGTCGGCGACAGTCCGACTGCTGTAGCAGCATTGTCAATCTAATAGTTGGACAACGCCTTGACAATGACTCGTCAGTGCACCATGCTAGGGCCATGAACCCTCTCACTTCCGCGGCAACGCCCCGCCACCCCATCGGCGTCGCCGCCGACCGCACCGGCCTCTCCCCCGACCTGCTGCGCATCTGGGAGCGGCGCTACGCGGCCGTCACGCCGTCGCGCAGCGATGGAGGACAGCGCCTCTACTCCGACGCCGACATCGAGCGACTGCGCCTGCTGCGCCTGGCCATGCTGCCGGGCCGCGGCATCGGGCCCATGGCGCGCCTGGGCAACGCGGACCTCGCGGCACTGGTCCGGGAGGATGAGGCGGCACGGCACGACGGCGGCCGATCGATGGCCGGCACGCCCCCCGGCAGCGCGCCCGACGAGGTGGAGGAGGCGGTACGACTCGCTCAGGCGCTCGACGGCTGGGGCCTCGAGGGACTGCTGCGCCGAAGCGCGGCGGTGGCCGGCGTCGCGAGTTTCCTCGACGGCCTTGCCGAACCGCTCCTGCAGCGCCTCGACGAGGAGCGCGAGGCGGGACGGCTCACCACGGTGCAGCAGCGCCTGGCCACGCACGGGCTCCGCCGTGTGCTCGACGGCGCCCTGCTCTCCCTCGCCACCCCGCCCGACGCGCCGCACCTGCTCGTCGCGACGCCCGCGGGCGAACGCGAGGAACTCGATGCCCTGCTCGTCGCCACGGCCGCTGCGGTGGAGCGCTGGCGTGTCACGTATCTCGGGGCCGATCTCGACGCGAGCGAGATCGCGGTGGCCGCCGGCCACACGGCGGCGCGCGCGGTGGGGCTGAGCGTGACGCGCCGCGAGGACCGCGCGCCGCTGCTCGCCGAACTCCGCCGCGTGCGCGCGTCCCTGCCCAGCCGCGTGTCGCTGCTCGTCGGCGGGCTCGGCGCCCGAGAGCTCGGGCCGACGCTCGACGGCGCGGGCATCCTCGTCATGCACGACCTCGCGGCGCTGCGCGCGGCCCTGCGCGCGGACCTGCGCGTCGAGGCTCGGTGAGCCGCATCGCCGTTCCGGCGGGCTCACCGCGTCAACGCGCGGCCTCCGCGGGTCGGTGATCGTCGAGCACATCCTCGACGTAGAGCATCCTCGTCAGCACCACGACGACCGCGAGCAGCGGCGTCGCGAGCGCCACGCCGAGGAGGCCGGCGGCGAGGGCCATCGTGAGCTGGGCCAGCACGGTGAGCGCGGGCGGCAGGTAGATCGTCTTCCGGTCGATCACGGGCTCCAGGATGTAGCTCTCGACGAACTGGACCCCCAGGTAGAGTCCCACCACCGCGAGCGCGAGGCGTGGCCCCTGCACCAGTGCCAGCAGGATCGCCGGCAGCGCCGAGAGCACCGGCCCGACGTTCGGGATGAAGCTCAGCAGTGCGGCGAGGATGGCGAGCACGAACGCGAGCGGCACCTCGAGGAGCGAGAGCCCGATGCCGGTGAGCAGGCCGATCGCGGACATCGAGATCAGGCGTCCGAGCAGCCACCACTGTAGCGTCGCCGCGAGCCGCTGCAGGATCTCGCGCGTGCGCGCGCGCCGCCGCGGCGGCACCAGCCGCATCGCACCCTCCACGTAGGGACGCGGCGACAGCGCGAGCACGAGTCCGATGAACAGAACCAGCACCACGCCGACGATCGCCCCCAGGGCGCGCGAGAGCACGCCGGTCGCCTGCTGGATCGCGCCCGATGCGTCCTTGAGCGCGTCCTCCGGCGCCGGAATGAACGCGAGCACCGTCCGACCCCAGGACGTCCCGCGCACGTACTCCTCGATCCGTGCGGCGGCGATCGGCAGGCGCTCGCGCAACTCCGCCGCCTGGTCCGCGATCGCCGAGCCACGCGCCCAGAAGGCGCCCGCCAGCAGCAGGAGCAGCAGCACGCTCACCACGACCACCGCCACGGTGGGCGACAGCCTCGTGCGGCGACTCAGCCACTCGGCCGGCGTGCGGAGCAGGATGGCCAGCAGGATGCCGGCGAACGCGACGAGCAGGACGGTGCGCGCGAACCACAGCAGGAGCAGCAGCGCGGCACCCGCCGCGAGCCCCGCACCCCAGCCGGCGCGGTGCAGGAACGGCGCGTGTCGAGGCGGGTCCGACGTCATCCCTGCTCCTTCCGTGCCGAGGGCGGCCCCTCTGTCGTACCCAGCAAGGGCGGGCCCCTTCCGCCACCGCGTTCCGGCAAACGCAGCGGGCCCGACCGTCTGGTCGGGCCCGTCGTCACGCCCCCGAAGGTCCGCCGGTCAGGACCCGGCGACCGGGGCCGGCGTGGGCACCTTGGGCGACCGGGACTCCCCGCGCACCCGCTCGTAGAGCTGGATGTGCAGTTGCGCCATGCGCGCCTGGGTGAACTGCTCCTTCACGCGCTGGCGGCCGGCGGCCCCCATCTTCTCGCGGAGCCGCGGATCGCGCCCGAGCAGCTCGAGCGCCTCGGCCAGCGCATCCACGTCGCGCAGCGGCACCTCGAGGCCCGTGACGCCCTTCACGTTCACCTCCCGCACCGCGCTCGGCAGCGCCGTCGTGATGACCGGCCGGCCGGCCGCCATCGCCTCGAGCACCACGAGGCCGAACATCTCCTCCACCGTGACCGACGGCAGCACGAGGAAGTCGGCGTCGGCCATGCGGCGCGGCAGGTCCTCGTCGGGATACTCGCCGAACCAGCGCACGCGGTCGCTCACCGCGAGGGCGCGCATGAGGGTCTTCAGGCGCGCCATCTCGGGCCCCGCTCCCACGATGTCGAGCCGCAGGTCCGGCACGCGCTCGAGGGCGCGCAGGAGGATGTCCACACCCTTGTAGGGCAGCAGGCGCCCGATGAAGATGGCCCGCGGCGGCTGCCCGGGCGCCGGCGGCGGCACCACGTTCCAGCGCCGCTCGTCGATGCCGAACGGAATGACCTCGGCCTTGGCCTCGAACCCGCGCAGCTCCTTCGAGAGCGCGAGGTGGGCGCGGCTCGGCACCACCACCGCCGCGGCGCGGTGCAGCACCGTGCGCACCACCGGCCGCAGGAACCCGCGGCTCTGGTCGGCGTGGTGGGTGACCACGACCGGAGCCCGACCGGGCCGGAACAGCACCGCGAGGTCCGCGAGCACGTGGGGATGGTGCACGTGCACGATGTCGGCGCCCTTGAGCACGGACGTGAGGTAGCCCGGCGCGATTTCCTGCGAGCCCAGGGCACCCACCGAGAAGCTCCGCTGCACCCGGGTGCCGCCCTTGGCGCCGTCGCGGGCGCCCTGCGTCTCGATCGCCACCACTTCCACCTGGTGGCCCAGCGCCGCGGCCCCCTCGGCGAGGCTCTGCACCACGCGCTCCATGCCGCCCGAACGCGGCCAGTAGTACTTGGCGAGGTGGAGGATGCGCATGACGCCTTGGGGATTCAGGAATGATGCCGGGGTTCGTCGCGGAAGTTGGCCGCCATCAACGGCCTCGTCAACCGCGACCGACTGTGGAACGGGGGCTCGGGAGCGTACATTTCCGCGTCTTCACATGGTCAATCACTGAGCGTGCGCGCCGCCGTTCTCTCGAGCGAGGCCCTCGACCCCCTCTCCAGGGGTCGCTTTCGTGCCTTGCAGGGCATGGGGTGCACGCTCGCCCTGCTGCTCCCAGCCACCGACTCCCCCGACGGCACCCCCCTCGCCTACGGCGCCGAAGGTGGGGTGCGCCTGGTGCCCATCCCGGTGAACGGGGATCCGCAGGGCACGCGCTGGTCCTCGGCGGCCCTCCGCCGCCTGCTCACCGAGTTCCGGCCGGACATCCTCCAGATCGAGGCCGAGCCGTGGTGGCCGGTGGCCCTGCAGGCGCTGCAGCTGGCCGCCAAGGTGCACGTGCCCGCCGTGCTGCACGTCTCCACCAGCGTGCTGCCCACCCTCTCCCTGCGCGAGCGGCTGCGCCGGGCGCGCGCCTCGCGCCTGGCCAAGGGGTTCGCCGCGTCGAACCGGCTCGCCCTCAGCCTCGCCGCCAAGGGCCGCGACGACGTCCCGAACGCGATCTTCCCGCGCCAGGGCATCGTGGTGCCCACGCTCGGCCGCCCGCGGGCGCCGCGGCCGGGGTTCACGATCGGCTTCGTGGGGCGGCTGGTGCCGGAGCGCGGCCTCGACGTGCTGCTGCGCGCCTGCGCCCAGCTGCGAGGTGACTGGAAGCTCGTCGTGGTCGGCACCGGCCCATCGCAGGAAGAGCTGGAGCAGCTCGCCGAGCGGCTGGGCATCGGGGCGCGGGTGACGTGGCAGGGCGGCATCCCGCGCGGCTGGCTCGACACCTTCTGGCCCACGGTGGATTGCGTCGTGCTGCCGGCGCGCACCACGCCGCGCTGGGTGGAGTCGGTGGGCCAGTCGCTGCTCGACGCGATGGCGCAGGGCCTGCCCGTCATCGGCAGCGAGTCGGGCGTGCTGCCGGAGATCATCGGCGACGCCGGCATCACGGTGCCGGAAGACGACCCGGACCGCCTCGCGCTCTCCCTGCAGCGCCTGCAGGCGATGCCCGACGAGGCCGCGAGCCTCGGCACCGCCGGCCGCCGCCGGGTCATGAACGAGTTCGTGGACGACGCCATCGCCCGGAAGACGCTCGCCTACTGGCGCACCATCACGGCGCCCGCGCCTTGACTTGCCTCGTGCACACTCGATACTTGGGGCCCATGTCTCGCCACATCAGATCGCGGTCCACCGTGCTTCGGCTGGCCGCCGCGTGTGCGCTCGCCGCGCTCACCCATCCGCTCGCCGCCCAGGTGCCCGCGCTGCCCAACGCGCAGTCGGTGCCGCCGGAGATGGTGCAGCAGATGCTGCAGCAGCGGCCCGAGCTCGCGGAGCAGCTGCGCGAGCGGCTGGGCGGCACCGGACTCACGCCCGAACAGGTGCGCGAGCGGCTGCGCGCCTCGGGCTATCCCGAGAACATGCTCGACTCGTATCTCGGCGCGGGCGGGGCCGGCGGCGCGGGTGCCGGCGGTGGCCGCGTGAGCGGCAGCGCCGTCGACGCGATGCGCACCCTCGGGGCGCTGAGCCCCAAGGAAGCCGACTCGCTCAAGGCGATGCAGGACTCGCTCTTCGCGCTCGCCGACTCGATCGAGCAGGGCCTGATCGGCCGGCGCGCCGATTCCCTGCCGGAATCGCAGCGGCCGCTGCGCATCTTCGGCGTGGACGTCTTCCGCCGCCGCGGGCGGGAGTTCCAGCCATCGCTGGGCGGCCCCGTGGACCCCAGCTACGTGCTCGGCCCCGGCGACCAGCTGGTGCTCATCCTCACCGGCGACGTGGAGGCGGTGCACAACATCACGGTGACGCGCGAGGGGTTCGTCATCATCCCGCAGGTGGGCCAGCTGTACGTGGCCAACCAGTCGATGGGCCAGGTCGAGGAGCAGCTGTACGGGCGTCTCGGCCGGGTGTACTCGGGCGTGCGGAAGGGACCGAACGCGCGCACCCGCTTCCAGCTTTCCATCAGCCGGCTGCGCACGATCCAGCTCTACGTGACGGGCGAGGTGCAGCGGCCCGGCGCGTTCCAGGTGTCCGCCGGCGGCAGCGCGCTCGCCGCGCTCTACGCGGCCGGCGGGCCGACCGATCGCGGCAGCCTCCGCAAGGTGGAGGTGAAGCGCGGCGCCAGAAGCATCGGCACGCTGGACCTCTACGACTACCTGCTTCGCGGCGAGAACTCGAACCTCGTGCCGCTGGCCTCGGGCGACGTGCTCTTCGTGCCGCCGCACGGCCCGCGCGTGAAGGTGACCGGCGAGGTGCTGCGCCCCGCCATCTACGAACTGAAGCCGGGCGAGACGCTGCGCGACCTCGTGGCGGACGCGGGCGGCTTCACCGAATCGGCGCTCACGAGCCGCCTGCAGATCCACCGGGTGCTGCCGCCGAGCGCGCGCGGCGCGCAGGGGCGCGACCGCGTCGTGGTGGACGTGGCCTCCG
>DASUOW010000037.1:0-2840 GCA_036276435.1 Gemmatimonadales bacterium | reverse complement strand
GAGGGCGCGCTCCGCGCGGGACATCGCCTCCTGCGCCCCGCCCTCCGCATCGCCCAGCGCCTCGGCGAGGCGTGCCGCGTGACCCGACAGCGTGCTCGCCTGACCGAGACGGCGGGCTTCCTGGTCGAGCTTCGCGTCCTCGCCCGGCTGCAGCTTCGCCCGATCGATCTCGGCCACGACGTGCCGCAGGTAGTCGGCGCGGCGGCGCACCTCGTCGCGGCGCCGCTCGAGCGTCTCCATCTCGCGCCGCAGCTGGCTCACCGCCCCGTGCGCCTCGGCGACGGCCGCACGATCGCCGTCGGCGTCGGCGAAGGCGTCGAGGATGTCGCGCTGCGCGTCGCCGCGCATGAGCGACTCGGTCTCGTGCTGGCCGTGCAGGTCCACGAGGAGGGCGCCGAGGTCGGCGAGGACGGCGTTGGTGGTGGGGCTGCCGTTCACCCACGCGCGGGAGCGGCCTTCGGCGGAGACCTCGCGGCGGATGACGACGCGGTGCTCGTCGGCATCGAGGCCGATCTCCTCGAGGCGGCGGAGCGCGGCGCCCTTCACCTCCAGCGCGCCCTCGACGATGGTCTTCGCCGCGCCCGGCCGCACCAGCCCGCTCTCGGCGCGGCCGCCCAGCAGCAGGCCGAGCGCATCGACGAGCATCGACTTGCCGGCGCCCGTCTCCCCGGTGAGGACATTGAGGCCCTCGCCGAGGCTCAGCGTGACGTCGTCGATGGTGGCGAGGTCCCGGACGCGGAGCTCGGTGATCACCGCTCCACCTCGCGCTCGGAGAGGTCGCCCCAGCGGAGCTTCTCCCGCAGCAGCGCGAAGAACTTCTGGTGCTCGAAGCGGACCAGGCACACGGCGGTATCGGACCGCACGATCTCGACGCGGGCGCTGGCGGCGAGGGTGAAGCCAGTCTGTCCGTCGAACGAGACGAGCAGGTCCTCCGCCCAGCCCTCGATGGGGGCGATGACGATCCGGCTGCCGGCGCTGGCCACCACCGGCCGCACGGCCAGCGTGTGGGCGCAGATCGGCGTGACGCAGATGGCCTCGATGCTCGGCATGACGATCGGGCCACCGGCACTCATCGAGTAGGCGGTGGAGCCCGTCGGCGTGGCGACGACGATGCCGTCGGCGCTGAACGGGCCCACGTCCTCGTTGTCGATGGTGACGTTGACGCGCACCACGCGCGCGACGCCGCCCTTGTGGATGGCGACGTCGTTGAGCGCGCGCTGGCTGCAGAGGACGCTGCCGTCCTCGGCGATGATGCGGGCCGTGAGCGAGAGACGGCGTTCGAGGGTGTACTGGCGGCGGGCCAGCGCCTCGAGCGCCCGGGGGAGCTCCTCGCGCTGCACCGCCGTGAGGAAGCCGACGCGGCCCAGGTTGACGCCGAGGATGGGCACCTCGGCACCATTGAGGAGGCGCGCACCGCGGAGCAGCGTGCCGTCCCCGCCGAAGGTGATGAGCGCATCGAGCGGCTGGTCGCTGAGCGCCCGCACCGGGCGATGCCAGAACGCCTCCAGCCGCGGCTCCGAGGCGAACTCGAAGCCCAGGGCGGAGGCGTGGCCGTCGAGCTCTCGCAGGACGGCCGCCAGGTCCGCGTAGCGCGGGTTCCCGACGACCCCGACGATCATCGGGCCTCGAGGCTCTCCTCGCGCACCAGTGCCGTGATGCGGCGCGCGATGCCGTCGGCCGTCAGGCCGAACTGGGCGAGCTGGTCGGGACGGGGCGCCTGCTCCACGAGCTTGTCGGGCACGCCCAGGGCGATGACGCGGACCTCGGGACGGAGCGCCTGCATGGTCTCGGCGAGGTAGGCGCCGAAGCCGTTCACCACCGTGCCCTCCTCGACCGTCACGATGGTGCGATGCTCCCGCGCGATGGCCTCGAGCATCGTGGAATCGAGCGGCTTGATGAAGCGGCAGTTCACCACGCTGCAGTCCACGCCGTCCTTGACGAGCTGCGCCGCGGCCTGCTCCGCCGGCTGCACCATGGTGCCGACGGCGAGGATCGCGATGTCGCGGCCGCTGCGCCGCATCTCCCACGTGCCGTACGGCACCGGCGGGATCTCGGCGATCGGACGCGGCTCGGCGGGCACCTTGTCGCGCGGGTAGCGCGTGCAGAACGGGCCATCGTGCGCCAGCGAGCACTTGAGCAGGCCGATGAGCTCGTCGGCGTCCTTGGGCGCCGTGACCGTCATTTCCGGCACCGCCAGCATGTAGGCGATGTCGTAGAGACCCATGTGCGTTTGGCCGTCCTCGCCCACAAGGCCCGCGCGGTCCATGCAGAACGTCACGGGCAGGTGCTGCACCGCGACGTCGTGGATGATGTTGTCGTAGGCGCGCTGCATGAAGGTGCTGTAGATCGCCACCATCGGGCGGATGCCCTGCGTGGCCAGCCCGCCCGCGAACGTCACGGCGTGGCCCTCGGCGATGCCCACGTCGAAGAACCGCTCCGGCCACCGCTTCTCGAAGATGTTCGTGCCCGTCCCGGACGGCATCGCGGCCGTGACCGCAACGAGGTTCCGGTGCTCCTCGGCGAGCGCCGTGATGGCCTCGCCGAAGACCTGCGTCCAGGTCGGCGGGCCGCTCGACTTCTTGCGGAACTCGCCGGTGACGGGATCGTACGCCGCGAGCCCGTGCCACTTCTCCTTGTTCTGCTCGGCGAACTCGAAGCCCTTCCCCTTCTGCGTGAGCACGTGGATCACGCGCGGCCCCTTCATGGCGCGTACGAAGGCGAAGGTGTGGGTGAGCTTCTCGAGGTCGTGGCCGTCGATGGGCCCGAAGTAGCGGAACCCGAGCTCCTCGAACAGCAAGCCCGGCGACCAGAGGTTCTTGACGCTCTCCTCGAGGTTCTTC
>DASUOW010000036.1:0-4680 GCA_036276435.1 Gemmatimonadales bacterium | reverse complement strand
GTGGCGGAGAGCGTGGCGCCAAGAAAAGAGGCTGCCAACGCCACGAGGGGCGTCAGCAGCCATCCGAGGATCCGCGCGAAGACGCGGAGGACCTTCACCTCAGCTCCTGCGCGACCCCAGCCCGGAGATGGCCGTGGCGGCGGCGAGCGCGGGCAGCACGGCCACCGCGAAGGTGCCGAGGTTCCAGCCCGCGAACGGTACGTGCAGGACGACGCCCAGGGCGCCGAAGACGAGCGCGAGCACGGCGACGAGCCCGGCCGCCTTGCCCACCGAGGCCCCGCCGCGCGCCGCCTGGTTCGACAGGATGAAGGCGCCCATCCACGGCAGGAACGCGCCGACCATCCACCACACCGGGTGGTACCACCAGTTGCTGCCGCCGCCGATGGCGCGCCAGCGATTGGAGTAGGTGCCGATCTTCTGCAGCAGCACCACGTCGATCAGCAGGAACACCACCGCGCCCGCGAGTCCGATCCCGGCCGCGCCGGCGATCCCCTCGATGGTGCGCGGGTTGGTCCAGATGCCGGGCAGGAAGGTGACGACGAAGATGCCGGCCACCACGATCAGCGTGCCGAGGATGGCCTCGACGGCGCCGCCGGTGAAGCGAGACACCAGCGAGAAGAGCAGCACCGCCACGGCCGTGAACAGGCCGATCTTGATGCCGCTGCGCGCGATGTGGGACACGTCGGTCAGGTCGACGTTGCGGTCGTAGCTCACGGCCGAACTCATGGCGTACGGTCTCCGGATGGCTGGGGACGGAACGGCGGGAAGATAGTGGCCCGGTGACGCCCGAGCCAAGGTACCCCCGTCCCTACCAGGCGAGCCCGACGTGCCGGGCGGCGAGGCGGAGGCCGTACAGGGTCAGGTCCCGGTCCACGGCCTCGATGGTGGTGGAGAGCGGGGCCACCAGCACGGCGAGGCCCCCGGTCGCCACCACCTTCGGCACCCGGCCGCCCGGCCACTCGGCCTTGATGCGGCGCACGATGCCGTCGATGGCGTCGGCGGCGCCGAACATGACGCCGGCCCGGATGTTGTCCTCGGTGTTCCGGGCGATGGCGTTCGTGGGTGGACGCAGCTCGGTGGCGGTGAGCTTGGCCGCCTTGCGGGTGAGCTGGTCGGCCGAGGTGCGCAGGCCCGGCATGATGGCGCCGCCGATGAAGCGGCAGTCGGCCGTGATGCAGTCGAACGTCGTGGCCGTGCCGAAGTCCACCACGATGACGTCGGTGGCGTAGCGCTCCGCGGCGGCGAGCACGTTCACTACGCGGTCGGCCCCCACCGATCCGGGCTCGTCCACGTCGAGGACGACGGGCAACGGCGTCTTCGCGTCGATCCCGACCGGCTTGATGCCCGTGGCGCGCTCCACCCCCTCGGCCAGGCTGCCGGTGACGGGCGGCACCACGGAGGCGTAGCAGACGGCACGCACCTCGTTGGGCGAGTGCCCGCGCTGCAGCAGGAAGCCGCCGAGGGCCGCGCTCCACTCGTCGGGCGTGCGGTCGGCGGTGGTCGTCAGCCGCCAGCTCGCGACGAGCGTGTCGCCGTGGAAGAGGCCGGCCGTGATCTCGGTGTTGCCGATGTCGAGGGCGAGGAGCATCGCTCGATAAGCTAGCGGCGGGTCCGACAGGCGGTAAGGCGCGTCACGCCAGCTCGACCACCGTGGCGTCGCCCGAGGCGACGGTGCGCTGGCCCTCCGCCGTCTCCACGCGCAGCTCGCCGCGTGCGGTGACCCCGCGCGCGATGCCGGCGAGTGGCGTGGCGAGCCGGTGGCCCAGCAGCCAGTCGCGCGAGCGCCAGGCCGCCAGATCATCCGCCGAGAGCGTGCCCCGGCCCCCGAGACGCGACAGCGCCTCGGCCACCGGGGCGGCGAGCGCGTCCGGATCGAGGTCGGCACGCCACTCCGCCAGGCTCGCGGCGGGCATGCGCGACTCCGTCGGCGGCGCATTCTGCACGTTGAGCCCGAGTCCCAGCGCCACCCACGACAGCTCGGCACCGTGCCAGCGCGCCTCGCACAGCAGGCCGCCGGCCTTCCGCCCGTCCACGATGATGTCGTTCGGCCACTTGAGCTGCACCATCGGCAGGCCCCCCACGCCGTCGAGCAGCTCGGCCACCGCGAGCCCGGCGCGGAGGCTCAGGAGATGCGGATCGTCGCCCGGCCGCGGCCGCCAGAGCACGCTGAGCCACAGGCCGCCGACGGGCGAGCTCCAGGCGCGGCCACGCGAGCCGCGACCGCCCGACTGCCGCTTCGCCACCACCGCCGTGCCCTCGGGCGCGCCGTCCGCCGCGAGACGGTGCAGCTCGTCCTGCGTGGAGACCACCTCCTCGAGCCGCACCAGCACGCCGCTCATGCGCCGCGACGGAGCCACGCCAGCAGGAGCACGCCCGCCGCGATGCGGTACCACGCGAACGCCGCGAAGCTGCTGCGCGACACGAAGCCGATGAAGGCGCGGATCACCACCAGCGCGCTCACGAACGCCACGATGAAGCCCACCGCGAACATCGGCACGTCGGACGCCGAGAGCGCGTCGCGGCTCTTGACCAGGTCGTAGCCTGTCGCGGCGACCATCACCGGGATGGCGAGAAAGAACGAGAACTCCGCCGCGGCACGCCGCGACATGCCGAGCGCATAGCCGCCGAGGATCGTGGCGCCGCTGCGGGAGACGCCTGGCACCAGCGCGAGCACCTGGGCCAGGCCCACGCCCAGCGCGGTGCGGGGCGGCAGCCCCTCGACCTCCTCGTGCCGCGTGGCGGGCTGCCAGCGCTCGATGAGCAGGATGGCGACGCCACCCACGATCAGCGCGACGGCCACCACGCCGGCGGAGAAGAGGCGTTCCTTGATGAAGTCCCGTGCGAGGAACCCGATCACCGCGGCCGGCAGGAAAGCGATGAGCAAGTTGAGGACGAAGCGACGATTGGCGGGCTGGGCGGCGTGCCGGAGCACGTTCAGGAACAGGGTGCGATAGTGCCACACCACCGCGAGGATGGCGCCGAGCTGGATGAAGACGTCGAACGTCTTCCAGCGCTCGCCGCCCAGCCCGAGCCACTCGGTGGCGACGATGAGGTGTCCGGTGGACGACACCGGGATGAACTCGGTGATGCCCTCGACGAGCCCCAGCACGGCCGCGGCGACGAGGTCGCTCACCACGTGAGGACCTCCTCGTAGAGCTTCTCGTACATCGGCACGATGCTGGCCGCGGAGAACTCCTGGGCGCGCGCCACGCCGGCGTCGCGCATCGCCGCGAACTTCTCCGGATCGCGCAGGAGCTCGACGGCGCGGCGGCCCATGGCCTCCACCGAGCCCACGGGTTCCAGGATGCCGGTGCGCCCGTCGTCGATGACCTCCGGGAGGCCGCCGGTGCGGGTGGCCACCACCACCGACCCGCACGCCATCGCCTCGAGCGCCGCGAGGCCGAAGCTCTCGGACGTGGACGGCAGCAGGAACACCTCGCAGCCCTGCAGCAGCGTGGCCACCGACTCCAGCCGGCCGAGGAACCGCACGTCCTGCGCGACGCCAAGCTCCTCGGCCTCCTTCTCCGCGTCGGGGCGGTCCGGGCCGTCGCCGACCATGACGAGCGTGGCCGGCATGGCGCGGCGGATGCGGGCGAAGACGCGCACCACGTCCCGCACGCGCTTCACCTCGCGGAAGTTCGAGATGTGCATGATGCGCCGGTGGCCGGCCGGGGCGAGGCCTTCCCACTGCTTCGTCGGGTCGGGATGGTACTCCTCGAGCCGGACGAAGTTGGGGATCACCCGCACGTCGCACCCGACGCACCCGAAGGCGCGGTAGGTCTCGTCGCGCAGGTAATCGGACACGGCCGTCACCGCGTCGGAGCGCTCGATGGAGAACTTGGTGATGGCGTAGAAGCTCGCCTCCTGCCCCACCAGCGTGATGTCGGTGCCGTGCAGCGTGGTGATGACGCGGAGCCGGTGCCCCTCGGCCTCGAGCATCTCGCGCGCGAGCCACGCGGTGGTGGCGTGCGGGATGGCATAGTGCACGTGCAGCACGTCGAGCTTCTCGCGCAGCGCCACCTCGTGCTGCTTCGACGCGAGCGCGAGCGTGTAGGGATAGAACTCGAACAGCGGGTAGCGCCCGATGCGCGTCTCGACCTCGTGGAAGAAGACGCGCTCGACGTACCCCTGCAGTCGGAACGGCGAGGCGTACGAGATGAAGTGCACCTCGTGCCCGCGCCGGGCCAGCTCGAGGCCCAGCTCGGTGGCGAGGGCGCCGGAGCCGCCGTACGTCGGGTAGAGCGTGATGCCGATCTTCACGGGACGGGAGCCGCCTTCTGGTCGCTGTGGTGCCGCCACCGCGCGGCGATGTCGGCCGCGAGCTCGTCGGGTGGACGGGTCGCATCGAGCACGATGGTGTCGGCGGGCAGCTGGTGCCGGAACCACGTCTCCTGGCGCTTCGCGTACTGGCGGGAGCTGATGATGATCGCCTCCGCCACCTGCGCGCGGTCACCCCCCTGCAGCAGGTAGGCGGCCGCCTCCTTGAGCCCCACGCCGTCGAGCCCGGGCGAACCGGCCTCGGCGCCGTCGGCGAGCGCGGCCGCGACTTCCTCGATGATGCCCTGTTGCACCATCTGCAGCGCGCGACGCCGGATACGCTGGTGCAATACCGGCCGCGGCACCGTGAGCCGCACATACCATGGCTGCACCGCGGCCTGCTGGCGCGCGATGAGCTGCCAG
>DASUOW010000035.1:0-5767 GCA_036276435.1 Gemmatimonadales bacterium | reverse complement strand
CGCGGCGAGCTCGTCGGGGGTAAGGCGTCGGGCGTGCATGTGGTGGAGCGGCCGCTCAGACGTGCGCGGCGCTCACCCGCTTGGCGAAGTCCTGCCAGAACTGCTCGGTGAGCTTCCTCGCGGTGCTCTCGAGCAGGCGGCCGCCGACACTGGCCACGGTGCCGCTGACCTCGCTGTCGGAGCGCCACGACATGACGGTGCGGCCGGGACCGGCCTCGGTGAGGTCGATGGCGGCCTTCACGTCCACCGCGGAGCCCGGCGCCTTGCCCTTGGCGCGCATGCTGGCGTGCGCGGGCGCCTGCAGGTCGGAGAGCTCCACGTCGAGGGTGAAGCGCACCTTGATGGCGCCGACGCCGAACGCCGAGACCACCTTGTAGTGCGTGTCGTCGAGCCGCTCGACCTTCTCGACGCCCGGCGCCGAGGCGGCGACGAAGTCGGGGTCCATGAGCTTCTGCCAGACCACCTCGCGCGGGGCGGACACTTCGGGGGCGCCGGTGAAGTTCAGTCGCATCCTGGGGTCTCCTGGGGAGTGTCGCGGGCGGCGCGGTCGAGGTCCGCCCGGGTGTCGATGTCGGGGTTGCGGCCATCCACCGGCACCACTGCGACGGCCACCTGCCCGCCGCGCATCACGGCACCGAGTCCTTCATCACCTTCGAGCTGATGCACCAGCGGCCACACCGAGCGGTCGAGCAGCACCGGGTGGCCCGGCACGTCCGGTTCCCCGGAATATCGCGGGCGGACCGCGCCCGCGCCTGTGTCCCGCCAGCGCGCCACGAGGGCGGCGATGACGGCGGGGTCGGTGCCGGGCTGGTCGGCCAGCACGACGAGCGCGGCGGCCGGGCCCGCGGGGACGTCGCGTTCCAGCGCCGCGAACCCTGCACGCAGGCTGTGGGCGATGCCTTGTTCCGCGTCCGGCGCCTCGACGAGGACCAGGCCGCGCGCCTCCAGCAACGCACCGAGCGGCGTGTCCCGCTCGCGCACGACGGCATACGCACGCCGCAGCGTCCCATGCGTCACCGCCTGCCGCAGCGCGTCGGCCGTGTGACCGGCCACCGGCTGCCCGGCGAGAGGGGCCAGCAGCTTCTCGCCGCCGAACCGCGTGGCGCGGCCGGCGGCGAGGAGGACTGCGACGACGGGCGCGGGCGCCGTTACCGTGCGCGCTCCAGCGCCTTCTCGATGGCACGGCGCACCATCACCGACGCGAGCGCGCGGCGGTGATCGGCCGGCGAGTGCACGTCGCCCTGGATCTCGACCCCCTCGAACGCGCGCGCGGCGATGCGCGCCACGAGTTCGGCCTCGCCCTTGGTGCCGACGAGCTCCTGCGCCGCGTGCACGAAGCGGTGGCTCTCGCCCACACCCGTGGTGGCCACCTGGATGTGGCTGATCGTCTTGCGGGTGCGGCCCACCACCGCGGCCGCGGCGGCCAGCGCATAGCCCGACGCCGGTGCGGTGTGCTTCACGTACGCCATCCCGGCGCCCTTGGGCGGGCCCGGGATGACGATCTCGGTGAGCAGCTCGCCCTCCGCCAGCGCCGTGGTGAAGGCGCCCTGGAAGAACTCGGCCGCCGTGACGCTCCGCTTCGCCGCCGGGAGGATGCCGCGCTTCGAGCGCAGCACGAACTCGGCGCCAAGGACGAGCATCACCGCCGGCATGTCGGACGCCGGGTCGGCGTGGGCGACGGCGCCGCCGATGGTGCCGCGGTTGCGCACCTGGGTGTCGCCGATCACGCTCGCCGTCTCGGCGAGGATGGGGAACCGCTCGCGCAGCAGCTGCGAGCCCATCACCTCGCGGTACGTGGTCGTGGCGCCGATGCGGGCGCCCTTGCGGTACTCGGCGATGCCGCGCAGCTCCTCGATGGCGCCGATGTCCACGAGCTTCGTGGGCTGCACCAG
Organism: Gemmatimonadales bacterium; assembly: GCA_036276435.1. GTDB lineage: Bacteria > Gemmatimonadota > Gemmatimonadetes > Gemmatimonadales > GWC2-71-9 > JAGGAG01. The sequence continues at coordinate 3,875 of DASUOW010000035.1, read as the reverse complement.
GCGGAACTTCATCATCGGCAGCAGGCTGTGGCCGCCGGCGATGACCTTCACGCCCTCGCCGTCCGCGACGGCGTCGAGCGCCTCGCGCAGGCTCTTCGCGCGGACGTAGTCGAAGTCGGTGGAGATCATCAGTTGGCTCCCTGCGTGGCGGCCTTCGCGGCCTGGATGGCGGCCCAGACGCGCGCGGGCGTGACCGGCTTGTCGATGTTCTTGATGCCGAACGGCTGCAGCGCGTCGATCACGGCGTTCACCACGCACGCCGCCGACGCGATGGTGCCGGCCTCGCCGCAGCCCTTGATGCCGAGCGGGTTGACCGGCGAGGGCGTGACGGTGTGGTCGGTCTCGATGTGCGGCATCTGCGACGCCTTCGGCACGGCGTAGTCCATCATCGTGCCGGTGAGCAGCTGGCCGTCCTCGTCGTAGATGGCGATCTCCTGCAGCGCCTCGCCGATGCCCTGGATGACGCCGCCGTGGATCTGCCCCTGCACGATGACCGGGTTGATCTGCGGACCGCAGTCGTCCACCGCGATGTAGCGGAGGATGTCCACCACGCCCGTCTCGACGTCCACCTCGACGGTGCAGATGTGCGTGCCGAACGGATAGACGAAGTTCGACGGGTCGAAGAACGCCGTCGCCTCGAGGCCCGGCTCGAGCCCGGCCGGCATGTTCCAGGCGACGTTGGCCATCACGGCGAGCTCCGCGAACGTCTTCTTCCGGTCGGTGCCCTTCACCGCGAAAGCTCCGTCGACCCACTCGAGGTCGGCCTCGCTGGCTTCGAGCAGGTGCGCGGCGAGCTTCTTCGCCTTCTCCTTCACCCGCGTGGCCGCGACCTTCATCGCCGAGCCGCTCACCGCGGTGGTGCGGCTGCCGTAGGTGCCCCAGCCCTGCGGGGTGGTCTCGGTGTCGCCGTGCACGATCTCGACGTGCTCGACCGGGATGCCGAACTCGTCGGAGATGATCTGGGCGAACGTCGTCTCCTGGCCCTGGCCGTGCGGGCTCGCGCCGATGTAGACGCGCACCGTGCCGGTCGGGTAGACGCGCACGATGGCCGAATCGTAGAGCCCGCCGCCGAAGCCCACGGCACCGGCCACCTGCGAGGGGCCGAGGCCGCAGATCTCGATGTACGACACGACGCCGATGCCGAGATACTTGCCCTTCTTCCGCGCCTCCTCCTGCTGCTTGCGGAAGCCCTTGTAGTCCACCTTCGCGAGCGCCTTGTCGAGCGCGGGCTCGTAGTTGCCCGAGTCGTAGGTGACGCCGGTGGCGACGGTGTAGGGGAAGGCGTCCTTCGGGATGAAGTTCTTGCGGCGCACGTCGACGGGATCGAGCCCGCACTCGCGGGCGAAGGTGTCGACGAGGCGCTCGACGAGGTAGGCGGCCTCGGGGCGGCCCGCGCCGCGGTACGCGTCCACCGGTGCCGCGGAGGTGTAGGCGCCGTGCACGGTGCAGCGGATGTTCGGGATGGTGTAGGCGCCCGAGTAGACGAGGCCGTGCAGGATCGTAGGGATGCCGGGGCCCGCCGTGGAGGCGTAGGCGCCGAGGCCGGCGAAGATCTTGCCGCGGATGCCGGTGATCTTGCCGTCCTTCGTGCCGCACATCTCCACGTACTCGACGTGGTCGCGGCCGTGGATGGTGACCTTGTAGTTCTCCGAGCGGTCCTCGGTCCACTTCACGGGGCGGCCAAGCTGCATCGACGCCCAGGCGGCGACGGCCTCGTCGGCGTAGGCGGGAATCTTCGAGCCGAACCCGCCGCCCACCTCGGGCGCGATGACGCGCACCTTGTGCTCGGGCAGCTTGAGCATGACCGAGTAGAGGAAGCGGTGGATGTGCGGGTTCTGCGTGGTGCACCAGAGGGTGAGCTGGCCGGTGCCCTTGTGGTAGCTCGCCACGGCGGCGCGCGCCTCGATGGCCGTGGGCAGCAGGCGCTGCTGCACGATGCGGAGCTTCGCCGTCACCTCGGCGTTCGCGAAGGCGCCGTCGGGATCGCCGCCCATCACTTCCCACAGGAACGCCTTGTTGCCGGGGACGTCGTCGTGGAACTGCGGCGCGCCGGGCTCGAGCGCCTTCTCCGGGTCGGTCTCGGCGGGCAGGACGTCGTAGTCCACGTCCATCAGGTCGATCGCGTCGCGCGCCTGCGCGCGGGTCTCGGCGATCACCACGGCGACGGCGTCGCCGACGTAGCGCACCTTGTCCTGCGCCAGCACCGGGTGCGGCGGCACCTTGAGGTCGCAGTTCGGGGTGTTCCAGGCACAGAGCACCGGCAGCACGTGCGGGTTCACGTCGGCGCCGGTGTAGACGGCGAGGACGCCCGGCGCGCTCTTCGCGGCGCTGACGTCGATGCGGGTGATCTTCGCGTGGGCGTAGGGGCTGCGCAGGAAGGCCGCGTAGGTGAGGCCGGGCAGCTTGACGTCGTCGGTGTAGGTGGCGGCCCCGGTGATCAGGCGCGGGTCCTCGCGCCGCCGGATGCCGGATCCCATGATGCTCGTCATGTCGCTCTCCTCAGGCGGGGGCGCCGGCCCTGGCGCCCTCGCGGATCAGGCCGGCCGCGTGCTTGACCGCGGCCACGATGTTCACGTAGCCGGTGCACCGGCAGTAGTTGCCCTCGAGCGCGTCCCGGATCTCCTCTTCTGAGGGATCGGGGTTGTGCGCCAGCAGGTCCGACGCCGTCATGATCATGCCTGGGGTGCAGAAGCCGCACTGGAGCCCGTGCTTCTCCCAGAACGCCTGCTGCAGCGGGTGCAGGGCGTCGACGCTGCCCATGCCCTCGATCGTCGTGACGGGGTGGCCCTCCGCCTGCACGGCGAGCACGGTGCAGCTCTTCACCGCCTGGCCGTCCATGATCACGGTGCAGGCGCCGCACTGGCTCGTGTCGCAGCCGATGTGGGTGCCGGTGAGGTTCAGCTCGTCGCGCAGCACGTGCACGAGCAGGGCCCGCGGCTCGACCTCGACGGTCGTCCGCGCGCCGTTGACCGTGAGGGTGACCGGACGCTTCATCACGGATCTCCTTGAGTGTTCGCCGTCGGGAGGGGAAAGCGCCCCGGGAGGGCGCGAAATCATGCTCGAGGTTGAACCGTAGGGTACCGCGCCCAGACGCAGGCGGTCAATAGATGCGCGCGGCGCTCTTGACCCCGTCCGGGGGAGTCCCTACTCTCGTTGACCCCTGTGCCTCACATCGTGCCCTTGGGGTGTAGCTCAACTGGCAGAGCGTCCGGCTGTTAACCGGAAGGTTGCTGGTTCGACCCCAGCCGCCCCAGTCCACGAATGGGCGACCGTCGCTAGCACATGCGACGGTCGCCCATTCGTCTTTTCTTCATGTTGCTTCGGCACGAACCGACGGTGACCATCATGACCGCCACGCCACCTTCCCGCGCCATCGCCGTCCTGGGTCTGGGCCAGATGGGCCGGCCCATGGCCCGCAACCTCGTCGACGCCGGCTTCGCCGTGCGGACCTGGAACCGCTCGGGTGGCGGGGTGCCCGGCGCCACCGACTGCCCCACGATCGCCGAGGCGGTGCGCGAGGCTGACGTGGCCATCACGATGCTGTCGGAGGATGCCGCGGTCGAAGCGGTGACGTTCGGCGAGGGCCGCCTCCTGTCCGAGATGCGCAGCGGCGCGTTGCACCTGGGGATGAGCACCATCTCGGTGGCCTTGGCCGGCCGGCTGGCCGACGCACACCGGGCGGCGGGCCAGGGGTTCGTGGCGGCGCCGGGGTTCGGCCGGCCCGACGCCGCGGTGGCGCGGCAGCTGTGGATCGTCCCGGGCGGCGAGCCGGCCCATCTCCAGGCGCTCGCCCCGGTGTTCGCGGCCCTCGGGCAGGGCACCTTCCCCATGCCGGGCGCCCGGCAGGCGACGCTCGCCAAGCTGTGCGGCAACTT
>DASUOW010000034.1:0-21259 GCA_036276435.1 Gemmatimonadales bacterium | reverse complement strand
CGCTTCGATGAAATGCCGCTCCACCAGGTCGGTGGTGTCGCGCACGAGGTCCTTGAGGGCCACGCGGCCCACCAGTTCCGTGAGCTGTTCCACGGCGCGCGTGAGGTCCCGGGCACCCTGCGGGCCGCTCGCGAGCCGGCGGCCCACGTCGCGGATGACGAGGCCCACGCACGGCTCGGCGCCCGGGGGCGCCATGACCGCCGACACCTCGACTTCGGCGACGCTGCCGTACTCGCCGCGCACCGACGTCGAGAAGAGCCGCGCCACGCCGTGCTCGCGCAGCGTGGCGAGCAGCACCTGCAGGTCGGCGCCGGGACGGCCGAGCCAGCGGCCGCCCTGCTGCCCGCGCGCCTGCTCCTCCGTGGCCAGCTGCGCCAGGTCGAGGAAGGCGCGGTTGGCCAGCAGGACCTTGCCGTCGGGGTCGGTGACCATGAAGGCGTCGGGCATGTCGCGCAGCACCTCGTGCAGCCGCCCTTCCTCGCCGCCCGAGACGGGCTCCGAGTGCAGCGGAAGCAGCCGCACCAGGAAGAGCGACGAGCCGTCCTGCCGTACCAGCGACACGCCGATGCGCAGCTCCGCCTGCTGCGAGTCGAGCCGCACCGGCGCTTCCTCGCTCCGGCCGGACGAGCGCACCGTGGCGAGCAGCTCCTCGACGGTGCGCTCGCTCTCGCGCGTCAGGTCGAGCGGGAAGGTGCGGCCGATGAGGCGCTTCGGCGTCACGGCGAAGAGGCGGCCCGCCGCGGGGTTGGCGTCGATGATCTTCATCGTCGCCACGTCCACCACGAGGACCGCCTCGCTGGAGAGCTGGAAGAGCAGGCGGTAGCGCGTCTCGATGTGGCGCATGCGCCAGTAGTCGCGCTCCATCGCCTGCTGCGCCTCGACCAGGCGCTGCTGCAGCACCGCGAGCCCGCGCAGGTCGCGGCCGATGGCGACGAGGTTGGGCCCGTTGCCCAGCCGCACCGCCGTGTAGGCCACGGGGAACTCGATGCCGCCGGGCGCGACGTGGTTCACCTGCCGGCGCGGCGAGGCGCCGGCGGTGGTGACCTCCTGCAGCATCTCGCGCACCTTGTCGCGCGTCTCGGGCGTGACGGTGTCGACCCAGGCCTGGCCCAGCCAGGCGCGGGTCTCGTCGAGATGGGCGTCGGCGGAGAAGGAGATGTCGCGGATGATGCCGTCGCGGTCGACGATCAGCGCCACGTCGGAGGCGGCATGCAGCAGGTCGGCAACCGACTGGCCGTCGAGGCCACCGAGGGTGCCGACCCGCGCGTCGAAGGTCTTCACGAGTCCGTTCATCACTCCGCCTGCCTGAGCCCCGCCAGCCGCGCGGCGAGCGCCGGCGCTGCGGAAGCATCGGGGGCCGACCCGTCCGCGCCGACCTCCTGGACGAGCGAGGGGTCCGCGGTGAAGAGACAGCCACCCACGAGGATGGGCATGTGCGGGTTCTTCGAGCGCCGCCGCATGCCCGCGATTGTCTGTTTCACCTGGGGCACCCGGCTGGTGCACGACACCGAGAGCCCCGCCACGTCGAACCACTCCTCCGCGACGGCCTGCTCAAGTTCCAGGGCCTGAATGGGCGCGCCCAGCGTGACCGCCCAGCCGGCCCGCACGAAGAACTCGGCCACCATGTACAGGCCGAGCGTGTGCTGCTCGGTCGAGATCGACGAGAGCAGCACCCGCCCGATGCTCTCGCCGGCCGGCAGGTCGCTGGAGGACAGCGTGGAGAAGCTCCGAAGGAGCCGCTGCATCCGGCCCAGGGAGACAGTGACCTCGACGAAGTCGCAAGCGTCGGTCTCCCACTCGTGCCCAAGGGTCCGCGCGGCCGGGGCGAGCAGGTCGAGGAACACCGCTTCCAAAGATACTCCTGCGGCGACGAGCGTGCGCACCTGTTCGGCGGCCGACGTCTCGCTCGCGCCGCGCACCCGGCGCAGGAACTCCGCGCGATCGTCGTCCGACAGGCGCCGGCCCACCGCCAGTCCCAGAGCCGGCGGAACGGGGCCAGCCCGGTGCGACAGGTACATCCGCGGAATCAGCTCGCCTTGCACGGTGTCCAGCAATCGCCGCATCGACGACTCGGACTCAGCCAGGTCGGCCCTGTCGGGCGTGCTCATCTCGGCGGCTCCGGGGCTGAGGGTCGGGGGTGCGACTCGGCCGGACCGCATCCGTAGTTCTGCGGCCCCACGTGATCTGCCATGTCGGTCGCGAGCGGTCAAGTGATGGTCCCGGAGGGGACGCTAGGAACATGGTGTCAACTTGGCGATACGTCAAGTTTGCTTGACAACTTTTCCCCCGACCCATATCCTACCCGATGTCCTCCCTCCCGGCCCATCGGCCACGGTCATGAGAGCACACGGCGCCACCGACCCGTCCCGCCGTCCCCTCTATTCCCCGCGCGAGCGTGCGCGCCGGGATGCGTCGCCGTGGACGCTCGTGCAGGGCATCCTGGCCCCGCTGCAGTTTCTCGTCTTTCTGGTGAGCCTGGGGCTGGTCCTCCGATATCTCTCCACCGGCACCGGCTACGGCGCCGCCACGACATCGGTCGTCGTGAAGACGCTCGTCCTATATCTGATCATGGTGACGGGCTCGATCTGGGAGAAGGACGTCTTCGGCAAGTGGCTCTTCGCGCCGGCGTTCTTCTGGGAAGATGTCTTCAGCATGCTGGTGCTCGCGCTGCACACCGCCTACCTCCTGGCGCTCGCCAACGGGTGGATGGGGCCGCGGGGCCAGATGACGCTCGCCCTCGCCGCCTACGGAGCGTACGCCATCAACGCCACCCAGTTCGTGCTCAAGCTGCGGGCGGCCCGCCGGGACGAGGCCACGAGCCGCCTCGCCGAGGCTGCGTGAGCGCGCTGCCCGTCGTGGGCCTGGGCGGGTGCGACCAGCCGGTGCTGCGGGAGCGCGGGCAGCGCGAGGTCTTCTGCGGCCTGACGGGCATCGTGTGGCTCCACCGGAAGATGCAGGACGCCTTCTTCCTCATCGTGGGCTCGCGGACCTGCGCGCACCTGATGCAGTCGGCCGCCGGCGTGATGATCTTCGCCGAGCCGCGCTTCGCCACCGCCATCCTCGAGGAGCGGGACCTGGCCGGTCTCGCCGACTGCAACGAGGAGCTCGACCGCGTCGTCACGCGCCTGCTCGAGCGGCGGCCCGAGATCCGCACCCTCTTCCTGGTCGGCTCCTGTCCTTCCGAGGTCATCAAGCTCGACCTGCACCGGGCCGCCGAGCGGCTGCAGCAGCGCTTCACCCCCGGCGTGCGGATCCTCAACTATTCCGGCAGCGGCATCGAGACGACGTTCACGCAGGGCGAGGATGCCTGCCTCGCCACGCTCGTCCGCCAGATGCCCGCCACCGACCGGGACCAGCTCCTCGTCGTGGGCACGCTGGCCGACGTGGTGGAGGACCAGTTCGTCCGCCTCTTCGGCGAGGCCGGCATCGGCCCGGTGCACTTCTTCCCGCCGCGCCGCTCGGCGGAGCTGCCTCCGGTGGGACCCGGCACTCGCGTGCTCCTGGCCCAGCCGTTCAACGCCGACACCGCGCGCGCCCTGCTCGAGCGCGGCGCCACGCTGGTGTCATCGCCCTATCCGTTCGGGGTCGAGGGCACCACGGCGTGGTTCGAGGCGGCCTGTGAAGCCATGGGCGGCGATCCGCAGCGCCTGCGCAGCGCCATCGCGGCCCCGGCCGACCGGGCCCGGCGCGCGCTCGAGCGCTACCGCCCGCGGCTCGAGGGGAAGCGCATCTTCTTCTTCCCTGACTCGCAGCTCGAGATCCCGCTCGCGCGCTACCTCAGCCGCGAGCTCGGCATGGTGCCGGTCGAGGTGGGCACGCCCTACCTGCATCGCGAGCTCGTCGCCGCGGAGCTGGCCCTGCTGCCGGAGACGGTCCAACTGAGCGAGGGGCAGGATGTGGAGCGCCAGCTCGACCGGTGCCGCGCCGCCCGCCCGGACCTCGTGGTGTGCGGCCTCGGCCTCGCCAACCCGCTCGAGGCCGAGGGCATCCGGACCAAGTGGGCCATCGAGCTCGTGTTCACGCCGATCCACGGCTTCGACCAGGCCGGCGACCTCGCCGAGCTCTTCGTGCGGCCGCTGGTGCGCAGCGAACGGCTGGAGGTCTAGGCCATGCAGCTCACGGTGTGGACCTACGAAGGACCGCCGCACGTGGGCGCGATGCGCATCGCCACGGCGATGCGCGGGGTGCACTACGTGCTGCACGCCCCGCAGGGCGACACCTACGCCGACCTCCTCTTCACGATGATCGAGCGGCGCGACCGCCGCCCGCCCGTGACGTACACCACCTTCCAGGCCCGCGACCTGGGCGGCGACACGGCGGAGCTCTTCAAGCGCGCCGCCGCCGACGCCGTCGAGCGCTTCAAGCCCGAGGCGCTGCTCGTGGGCGCCTCGTGCACCGCCGAGCTGATCCAGGACGATCCGGGCGGGCTCGCGCGCGCGCTCAACCTCCCGCTGCCGGTGGTGCCGCTCGAGCTGCCCGCGTACAGCAAGAAGGAGAACTGGGGCGCGGCGGAGACGTTCTACCGCATCGTGCGGACGATGTGCGAGGGGAAGTCGGCGCCCCGCACCGAGCGTGCGGCCGGGGCGCGCCCGCGCGCCAACCTGCTTGGCCCCACCGCCCTGGGCTTCCGCCATCGCGACGACGTCCTCGAGATCACCCGGCTGCTCGGCGCCCTCGGCATCGACGTGCACGTCGTGGCACCGCTGAACGCGTCGCCGTCGGACCTGACGCGCCTGCCGGAGGCCGACTTCAACGTCGTGCTCTACCCCGAGATCGCCCAGAGCACGGCGCTGTGGCTGCAGAAGACGTACGGCCAGCCGTTCACGAAGGTCGTGCCTCTCGGAGTCGGCGCCACGCGCGACTTCGTGCGGGAGGTGGCCCAGCTGGCGGGCCTCGACCCCGAGCCGTTCCTCGCCGAGGAGCGCTCGCGGCTGCCCTGGTACTCGCGCTCGGTGGATTCGACGTACCTGACGGCCAAGCGCGTCTTCATCTTCGGCGACGCCACGCACGTGCTCGCCGCCGCGCGCATCGCGAAGGAGGAGCTGGCCTTCGACGTGGTGGGCATCGGCACGTACAGCCGCGAGTTCGCGCGCGAGGTGCGCGCGGCGGCGCAGGCGCTGGGCCTCACGGCGCTCATCACCGACGACTACCTCGAGGTGGAGCAGGCCATCGAGGCCGCCGCGCCCGAACTCGTCCTGGGCACGCAGATGGAGCGCCATACCGCGAAGCGCCTCGGTGTCCCCTGCGCCGTCATCTCCGCGCCGGTGCACGTGCAGGACTTCCCCGCCCGCTACAGCCCGGTGATGGGCTTCGAGGGGGCCAACGTCCTGTTCGACAGCTGGGTGCACCCGCTCATGATGGGTCTCGAGGAGCACCTGCTGCAGATGTTCCGCGAGGACTTCGAGTTCCACGACGGCGCGGGCGCGAGCCATCTCGGGCACGGCAGCGCGCCGAAGGCGGTGGCCGAAGTGGCTGCGCCGGTCGAGACCGTCGCCGTGGCGGCGGGTCCCGCCACCTGGACGCCGGACGCCGAGGCCGAGCTGCGCAAGATCCCGTTCTTCGTGCGCGGCAAGGCCCGCCGGAACACCGAGAAGTTCGCCAGCGAGCAGGGCCTCGCGACCATCTCGCTCGACACCCTCTACGACGCCAAGGCGCACTTCGGCCGATGACCATGCGCCTGACGATCCTCACCCTCGACGCCCACCTCACGACCGCCTTCGAGCGGGCGCGGGCGCGCCTCGAGCGTGAGGTGCCGGGCCTCGAGCTGTCGCTGCACCTGGCGGCGACGTGGGGCGATGCGGCCGCCGCCGATCGCGCGCGGGCCGACGTGGCGCGCGCCGACATCATCGTGGCCACGCACCTGTTCATCGAGGACCAGATCAAGGCGATCCTGCCGACCCTCGAGGCGCGGCGCGACCAGGCGAAGGCCGTGGTCTGCCTCATGTCGGCGGGCGAGGTGATGCGGCACACCACGATGGGCGGCTTCAGGATGCGCAGCGACGCGTCCAAGGGCGCGCCCGCGCCATGGTCGCCGGCCGGCATCCTCAAGCGGCTGCGCGGCGAGCGGAAGCCCGGCCAGTCCACTGGCGAGGCGCAGATGCGCCAGCTGCGGCGCATCCCGCAGCTGCTCCGCTTCGTGCCGGGCACCGCCCAGGACGTCCGCGCCTATTACCTCACGATGCAGTACTGGCTCGCGGGCTCCGAGGAGAACATCGCGAACCTGGTGCGGCTGCTCGTGGGGCGCTACGGCGGCATGAAGAAGAAGGTGGAGGCGGCGGCACCGGTGGAGTATCCCGAGACGGGCCTCTACCACCCCGAGCTGTCCGCCCCGCACTTCGTCAGCGAGCTGCCGGGCCTGCCGCAGCGCGGCACGAAGGGCCGCGTGGGCCTCGTGCTGATGCGCTCGTACCTGCTCGGCGGCAACACCGCGCACTACGACGCCGTGATCCGGGCGCTCGAGGCCCGCGGGCTCGACGTGGTGCCGGCGTTCGCCGCCGGGCTCGATGCGCGGCCCGCCATCGACCGCTACTTCCGCTCGCCGGCGGGCGAGGCCACGATCGACGCGCTCGTCTCGCTCACGGGCTTCTCGCTCGTCGGCGGCCCGGCGTACAACGACTCCGAGGCCGCGCGCACGGCCCTCGCCGCCCTCGACGTGCCGTATCTGGCCATGCCGAGCGTCGAGTTCCAGTCGGTGACGCAGTGGGTGGACGACCCGCGCGGCCTCTCGCCCGTCGAGGCGACGCTGATGGTGGCGATCCCCGAGCTCGACGGCGCCACGGGGCCCGTCGTGTTCGGCGGGCGCGTGGACCAGGGCGGCACGTCGTCGCACGCGCACGTGTACGGGCCGATCCCCGAGCGCGTCGAGCGCATCGCGGGCCGCGTGGCCGAGCTGGTCGCCCTCCGGCGCACCCGGCTCGCCGAGCGGAAGGTCGGGATCGTGCTGTTCAACTTCCCTCCGAACGCCGGCAACACCGGCACGGCCGCGTACCTCGCCGTGTTCGAGTCGGTGGTGAACCTGCTGCGCGAGATGCAGCGTGCCGGCTACACGGTGGACGTCCCCGCCGATGCGGACGAGCTGCGCGAGCGCATCCTCAAGGGCAACGCCGAGCAGCTGGGCACGGCGGCCAACGTCGTCGCGCGTGTCACCGCGGACGACCACGTGCGCCGCGAGCCGTACCTCACGGAGATCGAGAAGCAGTGGGGCCCCGCCCCGGGCCGGCACCAGACCGACGGCCGGCAGCTCTTCATGCTCGGGGCCCAGTTCGGCAACGTGCACGTCGTGGTGCAGCCCTCGATGGGCTACGAGGGCGACCCGATGCGGCTGCTGTTCGAGCACGGCTTCGCGCCCACGCACGTCTTCTCGGCGTTCTACCGCTGGTTGCGCGAGGACGTCGGGGTGCACGCCTTGCTGCACTTCGGCACCCACGGCGCGCTCGAGTTCATGCCCGGCAAGCAAGTGGGCCTCGGCGCCACGTGCTGGCCCGACCGCCTGCTGGGCAACACGCCGAACCTCTATCTGTACGCCAGCAACAACCCGTCCGAGGGCACCATCGCCAAGCGGCGCGGGGCAGCGACGCTGGTGTCGTACCTCACGCCGCCGATCGCGCAGGCGGGGCTCTACCGCGGGCTCGCCGATCTCAAGGCGACCGTGGACCGCTTCCGCACCCTCGGCGCCGATGCCGACGCCGAGCGGCACGACCTGCAGGGCGTCATCCAGGCGCAGGCGGCCGCGCTCGACCTCGTGGCGCCGACGCCCGAGTGGAACGGCGACGGCCCGCAGCGCATCGAGTCGCTGCGCGCGAAGCTGCGCGAGCTCGAGGAGTCGCTCATCCCGCACGGCCTGCACGTCGTGGGCGGCCTGCCGAGCGAGGAGGAGCGCCGCGAGCTGATGGGCATCCTGCGCGAGGGCGAGCTGCTCGCGGGCGACGGCGTGGCGCCGGAGGGGCTCGACGACCGCATGGCGCGCGTGGAGCGGCTGCTGCAGCAGGAGCACGAGCTCCCCGCCCTGCTTCGCGCGCTCGACGGCCGCTTCATCCCGCCGGCGCCCGGCGCCGACCTGCTGCGCAACTCGGCCGTGCTGCCCACGGGCCGCAATCTCTACGGCTTCGATCCGTACCGGATGCCGAGCGCGTTCGCGGTGACCGACGGCCGCAAGCAGGCGGAGCGGGTGCTCGCGCGGCACATGGCCTCGGGCGCGGCGTTGCCGGAGACGGTGGCCCTCGTGCTCTGGGGCACCGACAACATGAAGACCGAGGGCGGCCCGGTGGCGCAGGTGCTCGCGCTGATGGGTGCGCGCCCGCGCATGGATGCGCTGGGCCGGCTGGCCGGCGCCGAGCTGATCCCGCTCGAGGAACTGGGGCGGCCGCGCGTGGACGTGGTGGTGTCGCTGTCGGGCATCTTCCGTGACCTGCTGCCGCTGCAGGTGCGGCTGCTCGCCGAGGCGGCGCAGCTGGCCGCCGCGGCCGACGAGCCGCTGGAGCGGAACTTCGTCCGCAAGCACGCGCTGGCGCACATGCAGGCGCTCGGCTGCGACCTCGAGACGGCGGCGCTGCGCGTGTTCAGCAACGCCGAGGGCGCCTACGGCTCCAACGTGAACCACCTCGTCGACAGCGGCACCTGGCAGGACGATGGCGAGCTGGCCACGACGTTCGTGCGGCGGAAGGGGTTCGCCTACGGCGCCTCGGGCCGCAGCGACGCGCAGCACGACCTGCTGCAGCGGGCGCTCGCCGGCGTGGAGCTGGCCTACCAGAACCTCGACTCGGTGGAGCTGGGCGTCACCGACATCGACTACTACTACGAATCGCTGGGCGCCATCGCGAAGGTGGCGGAGAAGGCGGGCGGCAAGGCCACGGTGTACGTCGGCGACCAGACCCGCGGCCCCGGCACGGTGCGCACGCTGGAGGAGCAGGTGGCGCTCGAGTCGCGCACTCGCCTCCTCAACCCCAAGTGGTACGAGGGCATGCTCAAGCACGGCTACGAGGGCGTGCGCCAGATCGAGACCCACGTGACGAACACCCTCGGCTGGTCGGCCACGACGGCGGCGGTGCCGGGCTGGGTGTACACGCGCACCACCGAGGCGTTCGTGCTCGACCCCGCGATGCGAGACCGCCTCGCGGCGCTCAACCCCCACGCCGCGGTCAAGCTGTCGCAGCGCCTGCTCGAGGCGAACGACCGCGGCTTCTGGCAACCCGACGACGAGACGCTGGCCGCCCTCCGCGAGGCCACCGCGGAGCTCGAGGACCGGCTCGAGGGCGTTCTCGCATGAGGAGGCATGCATGACGGCGACCAAGGGACTGCCCGTGGTGGGCTCCTTCCCCAAGCGCGGCGACGGCGAGGGCAGCGTGCAGGTGCAGCTCGACAACGACATGAAGATCGACGGCGCGCTCACCCTCGCGGTGTACGGCAAGGGCGGCATCGGCAAGTCGACGACGTCGTCGAACCTGTCGGCGGCGTTCGCCATGCTGGGCCAGCGCGTCATCCAGATCGGCTGCGACCCGAAGCACGACTCGACCTTCACGCTGACGCGCCGCATGGTGCCGACGGTGATCGACGTGCTCGAGAGCGTGGACTTCCACAGCGAGGAGCTGCGCGCCGAGGACTTCGTGTTCGAGGGCTTCCACGGCGTGAAGTGCGTCGAGGCGGGCGGGCCGCCGGCCGGCACGGGCTGCGGCGGCTACGTGGTGGGCCAGACGGTGAAGCTCCTGAAGGAGCACCACCTGCTCGACGACACCGACGTGGTGATCTTCGACGTGCTGGGCGACGTGGTGTGCGGCGGCTTCGCGGCCCCGCTGCAGCACGCCGACCGCGGGCTCATCGTCACGGCGAACGACTTCGACTCCATCTTCGCCATGAACCGCATCGTGCAGGCCATCGGCGCCAAGGCCAAGAACTACGGTGTCCGCATCGGGGGCGTGATCGCCAACCGGAGCGCGGCCGTGGACCAGATCGAGCGCTACACCTCGCGCGTCGGGCTGGGCATTCTGGCCCGCTTCCCCGACCTCGACGTGGTGCGCCGCAGCCGCCTCAAGAAGTGCACGCTGTTCGAGATGGAGCCGAGTGCGGAGCTCGAGGCGGTGCAGCAGGACTACCTGAAGCTCGCGCAGCGGATGCTCGACGGCACGCCGCCGACGCTGGTGGACTCGCTCAAGGACCGCGAGATCTTCGACCTGCTGGGGTTCGATTGACCACGTCGTCGATGCCCGCCGCCACATCCTGGTCCGAGCGACGCGCCCGGATCGAGGAGTACTTCGACCGCACCGCGTCCGACGCGTGGGCCAGGCTCACGTCGGATGCGCCCGTGTCGCGCATCCGCGCCACGGTGCGGGCCGGACGCTCGACCATGCGGGGCACGCTGTCCGGCTGGCTGCCCGAGGACCTCACCGGCTTCCGCATCCTCGACGCGGGCTGCGGCACCGGGGCGCTCGCGGTGGAGCTGGCCCAGCGCGGCGCGCACGTGGTGGCGGTGGACCTCTCGCGCACGCTGGTGGACCTCGCGCGCGAGCGGCTGCCATCCGACCTTGGCGGCGGACAGGTCGAGTTCCATGCCGGCGACTTCCTCGATGAGCGGCTGGGCCGCTTCGACTGGGTCGTGGCGATGGACTCGCTGATCCACTACCGGGCGCAGGACGCGGCGCAGGCGCTCTCGCGCCTCGCCGGCCGCACGCGCCGGGGGATCGCATTCACGTTCGCGCCGCGCACGCCGATGCTGGCCGCGATGCACGCCGTGGGCCAGCTCTTCCCGCGCGGCAACCGCTCGCCGGCCGTGGAGCCGCTGCCCGAGAGCGCCGTGACCACCCAGGTGGCCCGCTCGCTGCTGCTCGCGGGCTGGCGCCTTGGCCGGCGGCAGCGCGTCGCCAACGGGTTCTACATCTCGCAGGCCCAGGAGCTGCTCGCCCCGTGACGAAGCCCGTGACGCGCCGCATCACCGATGCGTTCCTCGCGCACGTCCCGTTCGCCGATGCGGCGAGCGCGGAGCTGCCGCTGGGCCGCCTGCTCCGCCTGGGCCTGTTCCAGGTGTCGGTGGCGATGGCGACGACGCTCATGGCCGGCACGCTCAATCGCGTCATGATCGTGGAACTCGGCGTCTCGGCGGGCCTCGTGGCGCTGATGTTCTCGATCCCGCTCCTGCTGGCGCCGGCGCGCGCCCTGATCGGGTTCAAGTCCGACATCCATCGCTCCGCCTTCGGCTGGCGGCGCGTGCCGTACCTCTGGAACGGCACGATGCTGCAGTTCGGCGGGCTCGCCATCATGCCGTTCGCGCTGCTGCTGCTCCAGGGCAGCCACACCGGCTCGCTCGTGCCGGGCCGCGTCGGCGCGGCGCTCGCCTTCTTCCTCACCGGCGCGGGCGCGCACATCGTGCAGACGGCCGGCCTCGCGCTCGCGACCGACCTGGCCACCGAGAAGACGCGGCCGCGCGTCGTGGCGCTGCTCTACGTCATGCTGCTGCTCGGCACGCTGGCGAGCGCGCTCGCGTTCAGCGCGGCCCTGCAGCACTACGGACCGACGCGCCTGGTGCAGGTGGTCCAGGGCGCCGCCCTCCTCTCGGCGCTGCTCAACGTGACGGCGCTCTGGGGCCAGGAGCCGCGCAACCGCGAGCGCGCCGCCCATCCGCCCGTGCAGACGCCGTTCCGCGACGCGTGGCGCGCCTTCGCCGGCGACCGCCGCGCCGTGCGCCTGCTCGTGGCGGTCGGCCTCGGCACGGCGGGCTTCAGCATGCAGGACATCCTGCTCGAGCCCTACGGCGCCCAGGTGCTGCACCTCGCCGTGGGCCAGACGAGCCTGCTCACCGCCCTCATGGCGGCGGGTGCGCTCGCGGCACTCGCGCTCGCGGCGCGCCACCTGAGCCGCGGCACCGACCCGATGCGGCTCGCGGGCTTCGGCGCCGTGGCAGGCGCCTTCGGGTTCGCGGCCGTGACGCTCGCGTCGCCGATCGCGTCGGCGGCGCTGTTTCGCGTGGGCACGTTCATCATCGGCTTCGGCGGCGGGCTCTTCAGCGTCACGACGCTCTCGGCGGCGATGTCGCTGGCCACCGGCGATCGCGCGGGACTCGTCCTCGGCGCGTGGGGCGCGGTGCAGGCCACCTGCGCGGGCACCGCGGTGGCGCTGGGCGGGCTGCTGCGCGACGTCCTCGGCGGCCTCGCGGCCCGTGGCGCGTTCGGCGAGGCGCTCGCCAACCAGACCTTCGGCTACACCTTCGTCTACCACCTGGAAATCGCGGCGCTGTTCGCCGCGCTGATTGCCCTGGGACCACTCGTCGCGCCCGCCAGCCGGGGCACGGCGACGACTCCCGCCGAGCGATTCGGCCTCGCCGAGCTGCCCGGCTGACCCTCACCACCGCTGGACGGAGCGCGACATGAGCAACATCGACGTGGCACAGATCGCCATCTGGCTCTTCTGGATCTTCTTCTTCGGGCTCGTCTACTACCTGCGGCGCGAGGATCACCGGGAGGGTTACCCGCTGGAAGGCGAGACGGGCGGCACGCAGGAAGGCTGGCCCGCGGCCCCGAAGAAGTCCTACAAGCTGCCTCACTGAGCCAGGCGACACTCACCCTTCTCGGATGCCGGAGCACACCATGGCCTATCCGTCCGTACCGCGCGCGCGCAACGTCAACGACCCGATCGAGCCGACGGGCAACAAGCTCCTGTCCGGCCTCGGGCCGGCTGCCTGGGCCGAGCGCGCCGACCGACCCGACCTGACGATCCACGGCGAGCCGAAGATCGTCCCGATGCGCACCGCGCCCGAGTTCTTCGTCGAGCCGCGCGATCCCGATCCCCGCGGCTTCGCGGTGGTGGGCTGCGACGGCGCCGTCGCGGGCACCGTGGCCGAGCTGTGGGTGGACAAGTCGGAGCCGCAGGTGCGCTACCTCGAGGTGCTCGTCGAGAGCAGCGGCAAGCTCGTCCTCGTTCCCGTCACCTGTGCCCGCATCGACACGATCGGCCGCCGGGTGCAGGTGAAGTCGATCACCGCCGCCCAGTTCGCCGACGTGCCGGCGCTGCAGGCGTACCATCAGGTGACGCTGCTCGAGGAAGACAAGATCCAGGCCTACTTCGCCGGCGGATACCTGTACGCCACGCCCAGCCGCACCGAATCGGCATGGATATGAGCCTGCTGGGCGGCGAGCGCATCGAGGGAATCGATGCGCCCCTTCCTCCCGGCGAGCACGTGCGCTGGCAGGGCCGCCCCTCGCTGTGGCCGCTGGCGCGCCGCGCGTTCCACGTGCGCGCCATCCTGCTCTACTTCGGGGCGCTGGCCGCCCTGCGGGCCGCCCTCGCGATCAGCGACGGCCGGCCCGCGGCCGAAGTGGCGGCGGGCGCGACGGCGCTGCTGCTGATGGGCCTGGTCGCCGCGGGCCTCGCCCTGCTGCTGGCATGGCTGAGCGTGCGCACGACGATCTTCGCGATCACCGACCGGCGCATCGTGCTGCGCTCGGGGATCGTGATCAACGGCACGGTCAGCATACCGTTCCGCATCGTGGACCGGGTCGACACGCGGCGTCACGCGGACGGCTCGGGCGACGTCGCGATCGCGATCGCCGGCAACGACCGGATTCCCTATCTCTCGCTGTGGCCCTACGCGCGGCCGTGGCGGGTGAACCACCCGGAGCCGATGTTCCGGGCCGTGTCCGACTTCGACGCGCTGACGGCGACGCTCGGCGGGGCCCTCAAGGGCTTCGCGGCCCCCGCACCGTCGGTGCAGACCACGCCGGCCGGCAGGGCCTCGGTGCCCGGCGGCCGTGCCCAGCCGATGGTGGCGGCGGCTCCATGATGGCGAACGTGCACGACGACGAGATTCCCCAGATCGGCGTTCCCCGGCCCGCCCTGGTGGGCGCCGGCCTCCTGATCCTCGTGACGATCCTCCTCGCCTGGTCCGCCCGGCTCACCGGCGCCGGCCAGACGGTGCTGCCGGCCCCCGACTCGGGGGCCTACACCCGCGAGATCGCCTTCCAGACGGCCGCCGACGGCGACCTCAAGGTGCTCGACGTGGGCTCCCAGCAGGTCATCGCGGCCTACCGCGAAGGCGAGGGCGGCTTCGTGCGCGGCAGCCTGCGGGCCCTGCGCTACGAGCGCGAGCGCCGTGGCCTGGCGTTCGATGGTGCGCCATACCGCCTCGTGGAGTGGCGGAACGGCCGGTTGACCCTCGACGACCCCGAGACGGGCTATCACATCGAACTGAACGCCTTCGGCCCGAACAACGTGGCCGCCTACCGTACCCTGTTGCACTAGCCCGCCGTCAACGTAAGTTGACAGTCGGTCGGACCTCCGCGTCCGGCCAAATCCCGACCATACGCATCCCGTCAGCCGCCGAGGCTCGCTCGCATGATCTTCCTCCTCGTCGCCACCGTCGTCGTCGCGCTCTGGCTCGTCTGGCGCCGCACCGAGCGCGTCCCCTGCACGCTCGACCTCGAGGCCACCCACGACCAGTTCCACGCCCACGCCGACCTCGGCGGGGTGGAGGTCCACGAGGGCGACGCCGTGCTGGTGCACGGGGCGCCGTCGCGGGTGGCGTTCGGCGAGAAGCGCTCGGTGGCCACCACGGCCACCGTCTCGCGGGCCAGCTGGCCGCGCCGCCTCCTCGTGCGGGTGCTCGGCACCTCGCACGTCACCGATCTCTACGAAGTCGGCTTCGAGGGCTGAGGATGTATCCAGCACAGACCACGGTCCCGGTCAACGAGACCACCCGCAACGCCGTCACCGAGACGGTCCTCACCCCGCGCTTCTACACCACGGACTTCGCCGAAATCGACCGCGTGAACATCGACGCGCTGCGGCCCGAGTGGGACGCACTGATCGCGGAGTTCCGGCGGGACCCGAACAAGGACCACTTCAAGCGCACCGACGAGTTCGACCAGGTGGACTTCGCCGGCTGGGACCCGAAGGTGTACCAGTCGTTCGTGGAGTTCCTGACCAGCTCGGTGACGGCGGAATTCTCCGGCTGCGTGCTGTACGCGGAGATCAAGAAGCGGGTGAAGAACCCCGACATGCGCGAGCTGTTCGGGTTCATGAGCCGCGACGAGGGCCGGCACGCCGGGTTCATCAACCACACCATGCACGACATGAACGTGGCGGTGGACCTCTCGTTCCTGACCCGCGCCAAGAAGTACACCTACTTCAAGCCGAAATTCATTTTCTACGCGACCTACCTCTCCGAGAAGATCGGCTACGCGCGCTACATCACGATCTTCCGCGAGCTGGAGAAGAAGCCCGAGTTCCGCATCCACCCGATCTTCAAGTGGTTCGAGAACTGGTGCAACGACGAGTTCCGCCACGGCGAGGCGTTCGCGGTGCTGATGCGCGCCAACCCCGAGCTGCTGCAGGGCGGCAACAAGCTCTGGATCCGGTTCTTCCTGCTGGCGGTGTTCGCCACGATGTACGTGCGCGACCACCTGCGGAAGAGCTTCTTCGACTCCCTCGGCATCGAGGTGGACTGGTACGACCGGCGGGTGCTGCACATCACCACCGAGATCGCGAAGCAGGTCTTCCCGGTGGCGCTCGACGTGGAGAACCCGCGCTTCTGGACGCTGCTCGACAAGATGTACCGCAACACGGCCGAACTGGACGCGCTGAAGCAGAACGGCGGCGGCGGCCTGCGCGCCACGGTGCTCAAGGCGTCCAACGGCCTGACGTTCCTGCGGCTCTTCCTCATGAAGCCCAAGCCGGTCGCGCTGCCGGCGAACCCGCGGCTCGAACCCGCGTACTAACAGTGATGCGCGAGACCATCGACTATTCGACGGAGCGCTCCTGGTTCGCGGCGGGCGACCACCCGCTGGAGCGGCGCGAGCGCGAGCGACTGCAGAAGTCGCTGGAGGGCGGCGAGGAGATCACGCAGTACGTGCGCGGTCGCTCGGAGGGCCGGCCGGCCGTGTGGGCCGCGACCGAGCGGCGGCTGGTGTTCTGCAGCCTCGGGTGGTTCGGCCGCACGAGCGTGCTGCCATACGACCGGGTGGCGGCGCACCAGGTCGAGGAGGGCGCACACGGCTGGACCATCCGGCTCGACAGCGCCAGCGGGCGGGAGGCGCTCGTTGCGGTGGCGCCGTCGCTCGGCCGTGGCTTCGTGACGCTGCTGGAATCGAAGACCGGCAAGCCGGTGACCTTCCTCGCCTCCCGGCGGTCAACGACCTCCCGTCTGTTCGTCTCGCACCACGGTGCGCCCGCGCCGCACGAGACGCCCACCCGGGCGGTGGCTCCGCCGCCGGCCGCCCCCGCCGATCACACGGCGGTGGGCCTCACCGCGGCGCTGCGCGAGGCCGCCGAGCTGCACCGGAGCGGAGCCCTCTCGGATGACGAGTTCACGGCGCTCAAGCGCCGCCTCCTCGGCGGCTGACCACCCCGTTCGCCGCGTCGGGCTTGGCGCGGCACTGCTGCTCCTCCTCGCCGGTCCCGTCGCGGCCCAGCAGCCGCCCCTGACATCCACCGAGGCGATCACTGCCGCGGAGAGCGCCGCCATCGAGTGGTTCGCGCTGCTGGCCGCCGACGGGTACGTGGCGGCGTGGGAGACGGCCAGCCCGCCGTTCCAGAAGCGGGTCCGGCTCGAGGACTGGACCGTGGCGGCGCCGTCGTTCCGGGACCAGTTCGTTCGGGCCGGCCGGCGCCGGCTGGTGGAATCGTACTACCGCCTGCTGGAGCCCCCGCACCCGGAGCCGGGCGAGTACGTCACGCTGCGCTACACCACCGTGCTGTCGCCCGAGCGGCAGGTGTCGGAAACGGTGCTGCTGATCCGCGACCCCGAGGGCCGGTTCCGGGTCTCCGACTGGGTGCTGTGGCCCAACGTGAACGGCGACCCGATCCTCGACGTGGGGCCCGCAGCGAGGGTGCGTCCCCCGCCCCGGCCCACCGGGCCGCCCGTGCCGCCGCCTATGGTGAACCAGGCGGCGCCGAAGCGCTGAGCGGCTCCCCGCAGCGCTTGCAGTAGCGCGCGTCCGCGTCGTGCTGCTGCACCCCGCAGTTCCGGCATGCCGCCGCCCGTCCCGCCCGCGCGATCTCGGCCGAGACGATGCCCGTCGGGACGGCGATGATGCCGTAGCCCAGGATCATGACCAGCGACGCCAGCATGCGTCCCGCCGGCGTCTGCGGGGCGATGTCGCCGTAGCCCACCGTCGTGAGCGTCACCACCGCCCAGTACATGCTGATCGGGATGCTGGTGAAGCCGCTCTCGGCGCCCTCGATGAGGTACATCGCGGCGCCGACCACCACCACGAGCGCGACGACGGCGGAGAGGAAGACGAGGATCTTCCGGCGGCTGGCGTACAGCGCCCGGCCCAGCGTCTCCGACTCGACGATGTACTCGCCGAGCTTGAAGATCCGGAACACGCGCAGCACGCGGATGCCGCGCACCACGCCCAGCGCCTGGGCACCCGGGAAGAAGAGGCTGAGGTAGGTGGGCAGGATCGCCAGCAGGTCCACGATCCCGAAGAAGCTGGTGGCGTAGCGGGCCGGCGTCCGGGCCGTCGCGAGACGCATCCCGTACTCCACGGTGAAGAGGATCGTGATGATCCACTCCGCCGCCATCAGTCCCCGCCGCTGGCCCGGGGGCAGGTCGGGCAGGCTCTCCAGCACCACGACGACGATGCTGCAGAGCACGACGATGATGAGCAGGACGTCGAAGCGCCGCCCGGCCGGCGTGTCGTGCCCGAAGATGATGGTCTGCCACCGATCGCGCCACGCCGCCCGGTGGGCGGGAACAGCCGTCATGCGGGACCTCGAAACGGCGGGGATGCCACCATATTACACCGGCGCCCAGGCCGATTGGCGGCGGGGCGGCGCACGCCGAGGAGAAAGGACCACCCGATGACCGAAGTCGCGACGCTGGCCGGAGGCTGCTTCTGGTGCCTCGAGGCCGCGTTCGAGCAATTGAAGGGCGTGACCGCGGTGACGTCGGGCTATGCCGGCGGCGCCATGACCGAGCCGACCTACGAGGCCGTCTGCAGCGGCACCACCGGCCACGCCGAGGTGGTGCAGGTGCAGTTCGACCCTGCGGTGATCGGCTATCGCGACCTGCTCGACGTCTTCTTCACCGTCCACGACCCCACCACGCTCAACCGGCAGGGCAACGACGTCGGCACGCAGTATCGCTCGGCGATCTTCACCCATTCGGCCGAGCAGGCTCGCCTCGCGCACGAGGCGATCGCCGACCTCACGGCGCGCGGCGCGTGGGACGACCCGATCGTCACCGAGGTCGTGCCGCTCGACCGCTTCTGGCCGGCCGAGCCGTACCATCACGGCTACTTCCGCCGGAACCCGAACCAGCCGTACTGCATGTTCGTGGTGGCGCCGAAGGTGGCCAAGCTCCGCAAGGAACACTTCAACCGGTTGCGTGCATGAGCCGTTCCCTCTCCCCGGCGCAGACGATGGCGCTGATCCTCGGCATGCCGCTCGTGCTGGCCGTGATCTACTACTCCTATCTTGCCGTCAACGTGTCCCGCTCGCCCTATTCGTGGCGCGAAATGGACTGGAACGGCGACGGCCGCACCACGCTCGGCGAGTTCTTCGCCACGACCGACGTCATCCGCCGGCCGGTGACCGAGGGCGGCCGGGCGTGCGACGAGCTCGTATCGGCGCGCACCGGCCGCAGGTATCGCATGGAGTGCCCCGACTCGGCGCGCTGATCTCCAACGGCACGCACGACGACGCCCCGCCGGTAACCTGCCGGCGGGGCGTCGTCGTGCATCGAGCCTGTCACTTCGGCCGTTGCAGTTCCTGCGGTACGGGTACCTTGTCCGTGGGCAGGTTCTTGCCCGACTGCCCCGAGCCGCCCATCGCGCCCACGCCTTCCGGGCCGGTATTGGCGGGAACGGCGGCCGGGGTGGGCGGCGTCGCCGTGCGTGGGGCCACGGCGCCTGCCCCCGGTGCCGTCTTCGAGGGCATGACGTGCGCCGTCGGCGCCGTCGCGTCGGCCGGTGGCGTCACTGCGGCGCCCGTGGAGTCGGTCGTGGGCATCGTGGTGGTCGCGCTCCCCATCCCGCCGGGATACAGCGACGGGTAGTCCTTCGCCATCGCCGCGCCGTAGAGCGGCTTGTTGACGCCGTTGTGGCAGGTGGCGCACATCAGCTTCGCCCCGTCGCCGTGCGGGCCCAGGCGCTCCTTCGGCCAGGTGGGCTGCAGCGGCACCAGGTAGTTGCTGTTCAGGTCCCGCACCATCCGGGCGCCGCGCAGCGCGGTCATGCGCTGCGGGGTCGACTGCGACCAGTCGCTCCACTGCCGTGAGTTGTGGCAGAAGCCGCAGTTGACGCCCAGGCCGTTCGACATGTGCAGCATGACGGCGTAGGTGTACTCCGTCTGCTTGATCGAGCTCCGGTTGTCGTTGCTCGGCACGAACGACGCGCTCTGCACGCGCACGTCCGGCCGGTCCACGAAGTACCGGTAGGCCTGGTTCTGGTCGGTGTAGAACCAGATGTTCTGCGGCACCGGGTTGCCACGGTGGCACGAGTAGCAGGTGACGCCCGTCTGCTGCACGTGGTTGGTGTAGTTCCCGTTGATGTCGCGGGTCATCTGGTACATGCGGCGCGCGACGACCTTCGTGTACTTCTCGTCGCTCGCCATGTTGGCCAGGTTGTGGCAGTACGCGCACTTGTTGGCGCGGTTGATGTCCTTGGGGTCGACCCAGCTGTCCGGGACGATCCACTCGCTCGTCGCCGTCATCTGGCGGGTGAACTCCGCCGCGCTGACGTCGGTGAGCACCTGGACGTTCTGCCACGGTCCGGGCGGACCCGGCTCGGCCGCCGGCGGGGCCGCCGGCACCTGGTTGTCGGCCAGCCGCGCGGCGTAGAGCCGCGGGTTGGTGACCTGCTCCATCCCCACGCCCCGGTAGCCGAGCTGGGCCGTGTCCACCGGCGGCCGCTCACCGCACGCCCCGAGCAGGGCGAGCCCGGCCACGACGGCCACGTACCGCGTGCGCATCGTGATCATGGCTGACCTCCCGTCGGCTTGCGCAGTTCCGGGGCATTGGCATCGAGGGCGCGGCGCGACCCGATCGGCGCCTTGATCGATCCCTCGGGGGTCCGCAGCGTCCCCGCCTTCACGCCCGGCAGGCCCGGGAGCGTGTCCGGCGGCGACTGCTGGAGCTGCCCCTGCTGTTCATCCACGGTGCCCCGGTCGGTGCCGTTCCAGACGTCCGGATACTGCGGCACCAGGCCGTGCTTCTGGCCCCAGAGGTACCAGTTGTCCACCGCGGTGCCGGTGAGCAGGATGCCGATCCCGCCCGTCAGCGTGCACAGCACGGCGAACCACCACGCCCAGCGATGGATCGACTCCATCGTGGCGTTGAAGCCCATCGTCCAGCGCCAGAAGAGCGCGCCGCGCTCGGCGCCGGTGCCGCGGTCGGTGATCTGCTCGATCTCGCGCTCCGCACCCATGCGCGTCGTGGCGAGGATGGTCCCGCCGTGCATGGCGAAGAGCAGCGCCGACCCGTACAGGAAGGCGATCGACAGCATGTGGAACGGGTTGTAGAACAGGTTCCCGTACCGGATGCTGAAGGCCGCGGTCCAGTCGAGGTGCGAGAAGATGCCGAACGGCACCGCCTCGGCGAACGAGCCCATGAGCACCGGGCGGATGAAGCCCAGCACCAGGTAGAGCCAGATCGCGGACGCGAAGGCCCACGGCAGGTGCGTGCCCAGGCCCTGGGCGCGGGCACGGCGGTAGATGCGCACCCACCAGAGCAGGATCGAGATCGTCAGGAACAGGCCGGCGATCTGCCACCAGCCGCCCGCGCGGAGCGGGGCGAGGTGCAGGCCGTACTGCGGCGCCGGCGGGTCGAGCGACAACCAGGGCAGCTGGCGGATGAACTGGATCGGATTCCAGTTCACGTCGGCCAGGAAGTTGATGCCCATGATGTTGATCGCCAGGATGCCGAACACGAGCGAGGCCACGCCGGTCACGCCCAGATGGATCGGGCCGATCTGGTAGTCGCCGATCTTGCCGAGCAGGTAGCCGAGGCCCGACCTGGTGTCGATGCCCGACTCCTTGCGCCAGATGTCGTCCTCGATCGGCACGCCCCAATCTTCGGTGGTCGTGCGGACCTGGACCCGGGTGAAGAGATTCTGGTATTCGATCATTTGGTTTCTCTCCCCCGCCTAGCGCCAGATCGGCAGGTTGAGCCACCAGCTCCACCACTCGGGCCAGCCGCGCGTCCAGAACGGGCCGCTGATCACGATGCAGATGTCGCTGAAGATGACCGCCAACAGCGCCAGCCACAGGCCCAGCCGGTGAATGCCCACCGCGCCGATCGAGTAGCCCAGCGTGTCGCGGAAGAAGCTGTTCTCGTGCT
>DASUOW010000033.1:0-4415 GCA_036276435.1 Gemmatimonadales bacterium | reverse complement strand
AGGCCGTGGGATCGCCAGTGGAGCGGCGAGTCGCCGGCCTATCGGCCGCGCGCCGGCATGGAGAACGTGAACACGGTCGTCGGACCGCTGCCGTCGACGGGCCGCATCCTCCGCGCCGATCCGCGCCGCACCTGGGATGGGTCGCTGCCCGTCGCGGTGCCCGCACCGGCGGCGGCACCCGTGACCGGCGGGGCCGCGAGGCCGAGCCGGCCCGCGACGCAGGGACAGGACGTGGACCCGGTGACGGTCGGCGCACCGAAGCCCCGCGACCGGGGCGAGGGGAAGGCCAAGCAGCCGACGCAGGCCGACCCCCGGACGCGCCGCAGCTGGTCGGAGGGCAACTCGAACGAGGGTGGCAAGTCGCCGCCGCCGGCGCCGCAGGCCGGCAACGCGGGGGGTGGACGCAGCAATGCCCCCAGCACTCCGCAGGCGGCGCCCTCATCGGGCGGCGGGGGCAGCAAGCCGAGCGCGCCGTCGTCCGGCACCAGCGGGCGGCGAAGGGGCTGAAGGCGGCAGCGGGGCGGATCCGATCGGATCCGCCCCGCTGTGCGTGGAGTCCCTCTTCGGCGTCAGCGGTGCAGTGCCAGCGCCGTCTCACGGGCGGCCGCCATGCCGGCGACGCACGCCACCAGCGAGAGCGTGATGCTCAGCGCCAGGTACAGCGCCGCTCGCCCCCACGCACCCTGCTCGCCCAGCGCCAGCAGCTCCCACGCGAAGGTCGAGAACGTGGTGAACCCGCCGCAGAAGCCGACGGCGAGGAAGGCGCGTGCCTCGGGCGAGACGTGCGTCGTCTCGAGCGCGAGTCGCACCACGAACCCGACCAGCAGCGAGCCGAGCACGTTCACGACGAGCGTGCCCGTGGGGAACTCGCCCGGTCGGTGCAGGGCGTTGCCCAGCAGGTAGCGGCAGACGGAGCCCAGGGCCCCGCCGACGGCGATGTAGAGCAGGATCATGTGCAGGACAATCTACAGCGCCCGCCCGCTTACATTTGCCCGGGTTCGTCCGGCCCGGCCGGTTCCCGTCTCCCACCCCGAGCGCGCATGACGCCGATTCCCGACAGCCGTCCCATGTCCTACTCGCGCGGCGAGATCACCACCTTCGTGATGCCCCACATGCAGAACATGCTCGGCGACCTCTTCGGCGGGCATCTCATGGCGCTCGTGGACCAGGCCGCGGCGGTGGCGGCGATCCGGCACGCCGGCGGGCCGGCGGTGACGGCATCGATCGACCGGGTGGACTTCCGCGCGCGCATCCCCGTGGGATCGCTGGTGACGTGCATCGCCACGGTGGACTACGTCGGCAACAGCTCGATGGACATCACCATCGAGGTCACCGCCGAGAAGCCGAGCACGGGGGAGAAGCAGCACACCCATACCGCGCACGCCGTCTTCGTCGCCATCGATGGTGCGGGCCGGCCCAAGCGGGTGCCGCGCCTCGTGCCGGAGACCGACGAGGAGCGCGAGCGGATGGAACGGGCCCGCGTGCATCGGGAGTCGATGCGCGCGTGACGCGTGCGGTGGTGGTGCTGAGCGGCGGCGGGGCGAAGGCGGCGGCGCATGCCGGCGCGGTGCAGGCGCTCCACGAAGCCGGCATCGAGCCCGCGCGATTCGTGGCCACCTCGATGGGGGCCGTCGTGGCGGCGGCACTCGCCGCCGGCGTCCACCCCTCCGAGATCCCGGCACGGTTGGCGCAGGCGGGACCGGCCGGCGTGCGCCCCCATCCGCTCACGGTGGTGGGTGGCCTCTATCTGGAAGGCATCCTGCAGGCGGCGCCGTTCCGCGCCGCGCTGCGCGGGGTGGTGCCCTGCGAGCGCTTCGCCGAGCTGCGGGTGCCGCTCACCGTCACCGCGGTGGACATCGTCAGCCTCGAGTTGTTGCGCTTCGGCTTCGGCGGCTGGGACGCGCCGCTCATCGACGTGCTCGCCGCCACCTGCGCGCTGCCGCCCTACTTCGCCCCCGTGATCATCGCGGGCCGGCCACTGGCCGATGGCGGGCTGCGGGGACCGCTGCCGCTCGCCGCCGTCGGGGACACCGAGGGCCTGCCCGTCGTGGCCGTCGACGTGGGTCCGGGGTTCGATCTGGGTACCGCGCCCCGCCCCGATCGCGGGCCGGCGCTGGTGCGCTCGGCCGACACGGCGATCGGCATCCTCATGGCGCAGACGGTGGAAGACCAGCTCGCCCTGTGGCAGTCCGCCGGCCGCCAGCTGGTGTATGTCCGTCCGCAGGTGGAGCGCGACGCCACCTTCCGCGTGGAGCGGGTGCACGCCTATGCCGCGGAAGGGTATCGTGCCGCCGCGGCCGCGCTCGCGGCTCTTGATTCCGCAGGGTCGTCGACCAGATTGCCCTGAGTTCGACTCTCTTCCCTACACGATCTCCGGACGGACGATGCGCGCTTCCGAAGTGATGGTGGCCGATCCCCATGTGGCGGTGGCCGGCGCGATGGCGAGTGAAGTCGCCATCATGTTCAAGAACCGCAACATCTCGGTGGTGCCCGTGGTGGACGATCACCGTGCCCGGAAGTTCCTCGGCGTGCTGAGCGACCGCGACCTCGTCACGCGCTGCCTCGCCGAAGGGAAGCACCCGTGGCACACCCGTGCCGATTCCCTCATGCGCGCCAACACCTGCGTGGTGCCGCCCGAGCAGGAGCTCGACGGCTTCGAGGTGCGCATGGACCTCGAGCCCACCGAGTCGCACCTGCGTCCGACGATCACGGTGGTGGACGCCGAGCACCGCGTCGTGGGCTTCATCAGCCACCCCGAGCAGGTGCCGGGCGTGAAGGTGGTCTGGGGCTGAGGTGAAGGAGCCGCGTCTCTTCACCCGCGAGGAGGCGGAGCGCACGCTCCCCCTCGTGCAGCGCATCGTGCGCGACCTCATGCTGGAGCACCCGGCCTGGCGGCGCGCGGTGGCGCGCTACGAGGTGCTCGCGGGCGCCGCGAGGCCCGGCGAGGCGGAATCCGCCGAGATGGTGGCGGCGCAGCACGACGTCGAGGCGCACGCCAGCCGCATCGAGGGCTATCTCGGCGAACTGCAGCAGGTGGGCTGCGTCTTCAAGGGCTTCGAGGACGGGCTGGTGGACTTCTACGCGCTGCGCGACGACCGCCTCGTGTTCCTCTGCTGGCGCTACGGCGAGGACCGCATCACCCACTGGCACGAGCTCGACGCCGGCGCCGCCGGCCGGCAGCCGCTCGCGGACGTGCCGTTCACGGAGATCGAACGCTGATGGTCGCCTGGCTCTTCCTGCACATCCTCGGATTCGGCCTGTGGCTCGGCGGCGGCATCGCCATCCTCCTCCACGGGCTGGCCGCCGAGAAGGAGGGCCGGCCCGCGCTCGGCCTCATCACGCGCCTGCAGAGCGGTGTGGCGCGCTTCGTGGTGGCCCCGGGTGCGCTGCTGACGACGCTGAGCGGCCTCATGCTCACCTTCGGCAACATCCACTCGCCCACCATGGGCAACCCCTGGATGGCCACGATGCAGGGCATGGGCATCCTCGCGGCGCTCCTGACCCTCTCGATCAGCGTCCCGGCGGCGGCGCGCCTCGCGCGGCTGGATCCGATGGGCCAGCACGCGACGTTCGTCGACCGGCTGCGCAAGCGGCAGCGGCTGGTGGGGATGATCTCGCTGGGGATGGGGCTCGTGGCGCTGCTTGGCGGGGCGATGTATCGGTATGGGGGCTGAGCGCGGCGGGATGCGGCAGGGCGCGGCGCGCATCGGTCCTCGCGGCTGAAGGCTGTCGCTGAAGCGACGGGGTGGGGGAGCGGCGTCCCGCACAGTGACCCTCCTGCTCATTGCGAGGAGCGAAGCGACGAAGCAATCCGGGTGCAAAGAGCGAAGCCCTCTCGACCGTCCAGAGAGCTCCGCCCCGATGCGCCCGGATTGCTTCGGCCCCTGCGGGGCCTCGCAATGAGCAGGGGCTCCTCTCCCCGCTTCACGTCGCTTCAGCGACAGATAGCCGAGTCGCGGCTTCAGCCGCGGACTCGCACGCCCAGCTTCGCCCTCCGCCCCGTCCTGCACGCCGTCCGCACCGGGCACTCCCCGCACTTCGCCACCCGTGCCGTGCACACCAGCGCGCCCAGCTCCATGATGGCCTGGTTGAAGCTCCACGCGGGCGTCCCCGCGCGCGGCACCAGCGCCTCGGCGGTGGCCCAGACGCGGCGCGTGTCGGCGGCCGTGCGGCCCAGACGGGGATGGAAGGCGCGCCGGATGACACGCTCCACGTTGGTATCGACGGCCGGGGCGGCACGCTCGAACGCGAAGCAGGCGATGGCGCCGGCGGTGTAGGGGCCCACGCCGGGCAGGGCCAGCAGCTCGGCCACGCTGCGCGGGAACCGCCCGCCGTGCTGCTCCAGCACCGCGCGGGCGGCCCGCTGCAGATTCACCGCGCGGCGGTTGTAGCCCAGCCCCGCCCAGTGGCGGATC
>DASUOW010000032.1:0-2788 GCA_036276435.1 Gemmatimonadales bacterium | reverse complement strand
GGAGGCTCCATGTCATCGGCCGCTCGCGCAGGCGCGTGGCCTCGTATTGCAGGGCGTGCAACCGCGTGCGCCGTTCGACGAAGCGATCGACGATCCAGCTCGCCAGCCCGAAGAGGCGTACCTCCTTCGCAGGGGCGGGGTCGACGGCCAGCCGGTAGACGTATTCGGCATCGCGCTGTGCGCGGCGTACGGGCTCGGTGTTGCGGTCCTGCCAGACGCCGCTCTCGCGGAGCAGCCAGTGCGTAGAGACCCAGGCAGCAGCCAGCACGAGCGGGGCCCACCAGGCGTAGCCGGCGAGCACCACCGCACAGGCCACTCCTCCGAGCAGCTCCACGAGCCCGCCCGCGATGAAGTCCATGGAAATCGAGAGCGGCGGCCCCGTCATGCCGAGGTCGAAGTCGCGCGCGACGGTGAGGTCGGCGGCCAGGGCCGGATCCTCGAGGTGCCCCATGCCCGGGGGATGCACGCAGGCGTCGGTCAGGCGGTCGTACAACCAGGCAGCGGTGCGGTCGCCGAGCGTGGCGCTGACTGCCTGGTGGAGCGGCGCGAGCACCTGGAGGAGCACGAACACGACGCTGACGAGGGCGAGCGGCGTGGTCGGACTCGTGCCCTGCTGGACAGCGCCGACGAGCGCCCCCATCGCAATCGCGAACACCGCCGGCAGCGCGCCGCGGAGGAGAAGGATCGTCCACCACGCGACGGCAAGCGCCGGATCGGCTTTGGGCAGCGCAGCGAAGAACTGCCACTCTTTGCGGCCTACAAGCGGCTTACGGCTCACGGCGGCTCAGGGCGTACGGCTTCTATGTTGCGGGTTGCTGTCAAGCGCCTCGGTGATTCCGACACCTGTTCTGTTGTTCGAGCGTGCGAGCCGCCGAGCAGGCCGCCCACTCCACCAGCGGCCCGCGCAGGCGGCCCCCGCCTTCGCGCGATCGCGCGAGCGTGCCGACACGCGGGCACCGACTCGCTTACCCGTGACGCGCGGCCAGCAGCAAGCGCGAGGAGCTCCCTCGCGTCCGGCTTCTATCCGGGCACGCGCGCGAAGCGCGGCCCCTGAGACAGTGCGTCTCGTGTGCTGGCCCATCGGCGGCGGGACCCTCTCACGGACGGTCGCTCGCGACCCTGCCGTGTACCGTCCACACCGCACGCGTGGGTCGTCTGGCGGCCGGCCGGTCCTTACGCCGCCAGGGGCTTCAGGCAGGCGCCCGCGGGAGGCACGCCGGTGGTCGCATACCGCCAGAGCGCAATCAGCAGCTTCCGCGCAAGCGCCACAATCCCGATCCGCCGGGCCCGCCGCCCCTCCCCAAAGCGCGCGAGATACCAGTGGGTCAGCGCACTGTGCGGCTGCCACCGCACCCAGTTCCACGCCAGTTGCAGGCTGACCGCCTGCAGCCGCGCATTCCCCGCACGCGTAATCCCCTGGTCGTGGACATTGGTGCCGCTCTGGTAGGGCGCCGGGGCGAAGCCCAGATACCCGCCCACCTCGCGGCGATTGCGGAACCCGCGCCAGACCAATCCCTCCGCCAGCAAGCTCGAGGCACTCGTCGTCGCCACCCCGCGTAGCTGGGTCAACCGGCGCAGCGGCGTGTCCGGCGGGGCGTCGGCCACCGCCGCCTGCTGGAGCGCATCCAGCTCGGCGATCTGCGCCAGGACCACCGCCCGGCGCGCGACCGTGCGCGCGAGGCGCGCCTGCACCTCCGCCGGCAGCCGCTCGCCCTGCCAGTCACGCACCTCGGTCCACCACTGCGCCGCCTGCTGCCGCCGCCCGGCGACCACACCGCCGTAGGTCGCCAGCCAGCTGCCGATCTGATTGCACAGCCGGGTGTGCTCGGCCACCAACGTCCCCCGCTCCCGGCTCCGATGCCGCGCCGCTTCGGCCGCCGCCGTCGGCACGCGCACCTCCCGCCACACGTGCGCCTCCCCGGCACACACCCGCAGCAACATCATCAGCAGCTTCCGCGCATCGAGGCCATCGGTCTTCGTCCGTCGCGCCCGCCGATCCACCGCGATACTCGACGACTCCACCACCCGATTGTGCAGCCCCATCCCCGTCACCGCCCGGTGCACCCAGAACCCGTCCCGCCCCGCTTCGTAACAACTCTCCACGCGCGCCGCCGCCCCCAGCCCGAACAGCGCCCGCGCCTCGCCCACCAGCCGCTCCAGCGCCCGCAGGTCCCGCGCCGCGATCGTCCGCACGCAGACCGCCTGGCCAAAGCCGCTCGTCAGCGCCACCGTCCAGGATTTCTCGCCCAACTCCAATGCCACATACAGCCGCGAATCGCCTACAGTACCGTGCGAGTGGGTCGTTGCCATCGGTGCAGCCTCCTTGAAGGTGGAACTCCAAGGCAGCCTACCCGACCAGCGACCCGCTCCATAGCCTCTCACGGCTCACGGCACGCCGGGGCTGAAGCCCCGGCGAATCGTCAATCGTCAATGGCCGCCCTGTCCGGCAAGGTGAACGCCACGTAGGCGTCGCCCGACTTCGTGCCCATCTTGCCGCCGCCCGCGGCAATGACGACGAACTGCTTGCCGTTCACCGCGTACACCGCTGGCGTGGCATAGCCGCCGGCGGGCAGCGACGTCTCCCACAGCAGCCGCCCGTCGGACTTGTCGAACGCCCGGAACTTCTCGTCCTTCGTCGCGCCGATGAAGATCACGCCGCCGGCCGTCGCCACCGGTCCCCCGTAGTTCTCCGTGCCGGTCGGCGGAATGCCGCGTTTCGTGAGCTCCGGCAGCTCGCCGAGCGTGACCGTCCAGCGGATCGTGCCCGCATTCAGGTCGATGGCGTTCA
>DASUOW010000031.1:0-9779 GCA_036276435.1 Gemmatimonadales bacterium | reverse complement strand
GCTCGGGGTTGGCAACGGCGCCTTCGCGATCGGGGCGGTGGGCCTGATGATGGCGCTGAGCGTGGTGCCGGGGGGCGGCGGGGCGGGCGTGCGCATGGGCGTCTTCGGCGCAGCGCAGGCGGTGGCACAGGCCACCGGCGGCTTCCTGGGCGCCCTCGGCAGCGACGTGGCGCAGGTGGCCCTGGGCTCCACGGCCGGGGGCTACGTGGCGGTCTTCGCGCTCGAGGCGGTCTGCTTCGTGGGCGCGGCGTTGCTGGCATGGCGCGGCGCCGTGGGCGTGAGCGACACGGCGCCGCTGCTGGCGCCGGAGCACGGCGACACCCTCCTTGCGCAGGTGGGCTGACCGATGACCCTCGCGCTCCCCGTCCTGCCGTTCATGCCGGAGCTGGCCGCGCCGAAGCCGCGCGACCTCTGCACCGACTGCGGCGTGTCGCGGAGCAGCGATCCGTCGCGCTGCGGGCGCGCGTGCCAGTTCATCGACCCGCGCTACGACGAGCTCGAGCGCGCGGTGCACGGCCGCACGCGGGACATGGGCAGCGACGAGCGCTGGTTCGGCCCGTTCGCCGAGATGCGCCGCGCCCGGCTGCAGCCGGCGCGCGAGGGCGCGCAGTGGACCGGCATCACGACCCGCATCGGCGAGCGGCTGCTGGAGCTCGGGTTCGTCGACGCCGTGCTCGCGACGGCATCCGATCCCGACGACCGCTGGGCGCCGCGCCCGGTGCTCGTGACCGAGCCCGAGGGCATGGCCGCGTGCCGCGGCATGAAGATGGGCTTCTCGCCGGTGCTGGCGCTGCTCGACGAGGCGGCGGCGCGCGGGTACAAGCGGCTCGCCGTCATCGGCATCCCGTGCCAGGTGCACGCGCTCCGGGCGCTGGAGCAGGAGCTCGGGCTCGAGCGGCTGTACGTGATCGGGACGCCCTGCAGCGACAACACCACCACCGCGCACTTCCACCAGTTCCTGGCGCTCCTCACCGACCGGCCGGAGCAGGTGACGTACCTCGAGTTCATGCCCGACTACCACGTCGAGCTGCGCTTCCAGGACGGCAGCGAGCGGCGGATCCCGTTCATCCAGCTGCCGCTCGCATCGCTGCCGGCGGATTTCATGCCGATCACCTGCCGCTCGTGCTTCGATTACACGAACGCGCTGGCCGACGTGACGGTGGGCTACATGGCGGGCGAGGGGTCGCAGTGGCTCGTGGTGCGCAACGCGCGCGGCCGCGAGCTGGCGCACCTGGTGGACGAGGAACTCGACCTCGCCCCGATGGGTTCGAAGGGCAATCGCGCCGGTGCGGTGCGCGCCTTCCTGGGCGCGCTGCAGCGCACGGCGGACGGCCTCCCGACCCGCCGCGCGCCGTCGTGGCTCAAGCCGCTGATCGGGAAGATGATGACGGCCTTCGGGCCGCGCGGGCTCGAGTTCGCCCGCACGCGGGTCGAGATGAAGGTGCTCGAAGGCATCGTGACGCTCCGGCGGCACCGGCCCCATCGGCTGCGGCGGATGGTGCCCGCGCACGCATGGCAGCTCGCGGCCCCCTACGGCATGACTCCCACCCGGCGCGAGCACGTCGCCATGGAGGATCGATGAGCGAGGTCTTCGACGCGGTCGTGATCGGCGGCGGACCCGCGGGGGCCACCGCCGCCTGGGACCTCGCCGGGCTGGGCCGCCAGGTGGCGCTGCTCGATCGCGCCGGCCGGGTGAAGCCGTGCGGCGGCGCCGTGCCGCCGCAGCTCCTGCTCGACTTCGACGTGCCCCGCTCGATGCTCGTGAACACCGTCAACTCCGCCCGCATGGTGAGCCCGAAGGGCCGCGGGGTGGAGATGCCGATCGAGAACGGCTACGTCGGCATGGTCGATCGCGACGTGTTCGACGACTGGCTCCGGGTGCGCGCTGCCGCGCGCGGCGCGACCCGCCTCACCGGCCGGTACACGCACGTCACGCGCAACGGCGACGGCACCCTGCTGGTGCACTTCAGCGAGGGCCGCGGGCGCGAGGGCGCCCTGCGCACGCTCCGCACGCGCATGGTGATCGGCGCCGACGGCGCGCTCTCGCAGGTGGCGAAGCAGGAGATCCCGGGCGCCGAAGGGATGAAGCGGGTGTTCGCGTACCACGAGATCGTGGCCTCGCCGCCCGAGAGCGCGGACTTCGTCAACGCGCGCTGCGACGTGTTCTACCAGGGCCGGCTCTCGCCCGACTTCTACGCCTGGATCTTCCCGCACGGCGCCACGACGAGCATCGGCACGGGCTCGTTCCAGCAGGGTTTCGGCATGCGCGAGGCCGTGGCCCAGCTGCGTCGCGACACCGGGCTCGACAAGGTCGAGACGCTCCGGCGCGAGGGTGCGCCGATCCCGCTCGAGCCGCTGCGCCGCTGGGACAACGGCCGCGACATCGTGCTCGCGGGCGACGCGGCGGGCGTGGTGGCGCCGGCGTCGGGCGAGGGGATCTTCTACGCGATGACCGGCGGGCGGGTGGCGGCGCAGGCGGTGCACGAGGCGCTCGACACCGGCGACGCGCGGGCGCTCGCGCACGCGCGCAAGCAGTTCATGAAGAGCCACGGGCAGGTCTTCCGCGTGCTCGGCATGATGCAGCACTTCTGGTACGCCAACGATGCGCGGCGCGAGCGCTTCGTGGCCATCTGCAACGACCCCGACGTGCAGCGGCTCACCTTCCAGGGCTACATGCACAAGAAGCTCGTGCGCGCGAAGCCGATGGCGCACCTGCGGATCTTCTTCAAGAACGTGGCGCACCTCACCGGGCTGGCGGCGGCATGACGGCGACGGCACGCACGGGACTCGGATACGCCGACGCGGTCGAGGCGTTCAACGCCGACGCGCGTCCGGCCGTGGAGCAGGCCATCGCCGACGCGGTGCGCGATCTCGCCACCGGCCTCGGCCCCATCGACGCGGCACTGCAGTCGGCGCTCGACGCCGAGGGCGCGCGCCGCTGGCGGCCGATGCTGGCGCTCGCGGGCGCGGAGGCCGCGGGAGTGCGCGGCCCCGAGGCGCTGCGGGCCGCGGTGGCGATGGAGCTGACGCACACCGCCTCGCTCGTGCTCGACGACCTGCCGTGCATGGACGACAGCTGCACCCGGCGCGGTCGCGCCGCGACGCACCGCCAGGTGGGCACCGCCGGCGCCATCCTGGTCGCCGTCGGCCTGCTCGGGCGCTCCGCGGAGCTCGTCGGCACGAGCGCCGGCGCGTGGGGCCGCACCATCGGCCTCGCCGGCATGGCCGGCGGCCAGGCGATGGACGTGGCGCTCTCGGGCAAGGCGCGCGGCGCCGCGCGCCGGCTCATGCGCCGCAAGACGACGGTGCTGGCCGAGCTGTCGGCGAGCGTGGGCGCGTCGGTGGGCGGGGCGCCGCGGAGCGCGGTGGTGGCGCTCGAGGCGTTCGGGCGCGACCTCGGCTGGGCGTACCAGCTCGTCGACGACGCGGCCGACGAGCTCGAGGATGGTGCCGCCGGGCGCACGGCAGGCGGGCTGCGACCGCTCCGGCAGGCGGGGTTCCTGCTCCGGCGCGCGGGCCGAACGCTGCGCGCCTGCCCGGCGCTGTCGAGCGAGGGCGTGGAGCTGCTCGAGGGCATGGCGCACGAGCTCGTCCCGGCCGGGTGGAGCGCATGAGCTTGCTGCGCGTCTCGATCGGCTCGCTCGCCGTGGCTGCGGTGTGGATGTTCGGCCTCGGCGGGCTGGGAGTGGTGGCGACGGAGCTGTCGCCGTGGTACTACGCGCTCAAGAAGCCGGAGTGGAAGCCGTCGGATGTGCTGTTCGGGCCCGTGTGGTCGACGATCTTCCTCTGCGCCGCGATCGCCTTCGTCCTCGCGTGGAACGCGGAGAACGCCACGTCGGAGGCTCGGACGCGGCTGGTGGTGGTGTACGTGGTGAATGCGATCCTGAACGTGCTGTGGAGCTACCTCTTCTTCCGCCTGCGGCGGCCCGACTGGGCCCTCGTGGAGGTCGTGGCACTCTGGCTCTCGATCGTGGCGATGATGTGGGCGCTGTTCCCGCTGACGAAGCTGGGCGCGGCGCTCATCATTCCGTACCTCGCCTGGGTGAGCTTCGCGTCCGTGCTCAACCGATCGATCGTGCGCCTCAACGGGCCCTTCGGGGCCGGCTGACATGCTGATCTCGCTCGCCATCGATTTTCGACGGGCCGACCTGAAGACCCGGGAGCGGTTCTTCCTCACCGACCAGGGTGTGGCGCAGCTGTACGCGGAGCCGCGCCCGCCGGCGGTGCAGGAGCTGCTGCTCCTGTCGACGTGCAACCGGATCGAGCTCTTCGGCTGGGCGTCGGTGCGCTCGCCCGCGGAGGTGCTCGACGCGCTGGGCCTGCTCGCCCGCCACTGGATGGGCGACGACGAGCGCGCCGACGAGCTGGTGGCCACCGCCGAGCAGCGCTGCGGCGAGGAAGCGGCGCAGCACCTGCTGCGCGTGGCGAGCGGGCTCGAGTCGCTGGTGCTCGGTGATGCGCAGATCCTCGGCCAGGTGAAGGCGGCCTATCGCCGCGCCGACGAGGCGGGCGCGCTCGGCGCGGGCCTGCACCGGCTGTGCGACACGGCGCTCCGCACCGGCAAGCGCGTGCAGCACGAGACGGGTCTCGTCGGCGGCCGCAACTCGGTGGGCGCCGAGGCCGCGATCCTCACCCACCGGCGGCTGGGCAACCTCGCGAGCAAGCGCGTGGTCATCGTGGGCTGCGGGAAGACGGGCACCCGCGCCGCCCGGCAGCTCGTGAAGCTCGGGGCGGTGGACGTGGTGCTGATCAACCGCTCGCCGCAGCGCGCGCAGCAGCTGGCCGCCGAGGTGTGGGGCCGTGCGGCGCCGTTCGGCTCGCTCCATCGCGAGATCGCGAATGCCGACGTGGCCATCGTCGCCACCTCGGCGGACGTCCCGCCGATCCGCGCCGCCTCGCTCAAGTTCTGCCGCGAGATGGCCGGCACCGCCACGCGCGACCTGCTGCTCGTGGACCTGTCCATGCCGCGCAACATCGAGTCGGAGGTGGTGGGCCTCGAGGGCGTGTCGCTGGTGGACCTCGACACGCTGCAGCCGCCGGTGGCCGCCGCCGAGGCCGCGCGCCTCGCCGCGGTGCCGGGCGCCGAGAAGGTGGTGCGCGAGGAGCTCGCGGAGTTCATGCGCTGGGTGCATGCCGGCGCGGCGCGCGAGGCGATCCGCCCGCTGCGCGAGGCGCTCGGCGAGCTGTGCCGTCGCGAGGTGGCGTTCGCCGCCGGCGACGAGGTGGCCGAGCGCACCGCCGACCGCATCGTGGCGAAGCTGCTGGCACGGCCGATGGAGTCGCTCCGCCTCGCCACCGCGCGCGGCGAGGCGGTGGACGGCTACGCGGAAGCGCTGCAGGTCCTCTTCGCGCCGCAGGCGACGCGGGCCGACGGCCACGTCACGGCGCGCGCCGTGGCAGAGGCGGAGTGAGCGCACCGCTCAGGATCGGCACGCGGAGCAGTGCGCTGGCGCTCTGGCAGACGGAGCGGGTGCGCGCGCTGCTCGCGGAGCGCGGGATCCGGACGGAACGCATCGAGATCAAGACCACCGGCGACGTGGTGCTCGACCGCCCGCTCTCCCAGATCGGGAGCAAGGCGCTCTTCACCAAGCAGCTCGACGACGCGATGCTCGAGGGCCGCATCGACGCGGCCGTGCACTCGCTCAAGGACCTGCCGACCCTGATGCCCGAGGGCCTCGCCCTCGCGGCCGTGGGGCTCCGCGCCGACCCGCGCGATGCGCTCGTGGGCCGCGGACCGATGCGCTGGCAGGACATCCCGCCGAACGCCACCGTTGCCACCAGCAGCCTGCGCCGCCGCGCCCAGCTGCTGCGCGCGCGTCCCGACCTGACCATCGACGACATCCGCGGCAACGTCGACACGCGCCTCGGGAAGCTCGATCGCTCCGAGACGTGGTCGGCGATCATGCTCGCCAGCGCCGGGCTCGACCGGCTGGGCTTCGGCGCCCGCATCGGCGAGCGCCTGCCGTTCGACGTGATGCTGCCGGCGCCGGGGCAGGGCGCCCTGGCCGTCACGGTGCGCGACGACGACGCGCGCTCCGCCGACCTGGTGCGCTCGGTGGTGCACGACGTGGGCGTGGCGCTCGCGGTGTCCGCCGAGCGCGGATTCCTCAACCGGCTCGAAGGCGGGTGCCAGGTGCCCGTGGCGGCGCACGCGGACGTTGAGGGATCGACGGTCCGCCTGCACGGCCGGGTCGTGAGCCTCGACGGGCATCGGATGGCCGAGGGCCATCACGTCGGCTCGGCCACGGACGTCGCGTCGGCTGCGGCCGTGGGTGCGCTGCTCGCGGAGCGGCTGCTCGAGGAGGGCGCGCACGAGATCCTCGCCGCCATCCGCCCGGCGCCCGTTCCGGAGCCGTGATGCCGCTCGTGGCGCTCACGCTGTCGGAGGGCGCGCTCGCCGGGCTCGACGAGCGTCTCGCAGCAGGCGGGCACGAGGTGCGACGGGTGCCGCTGCTGACCTTCGAGCCGCCACCCTCCTTCGATGCGCTCGACGTGGCGCTGGTGCAGAGCCGCCATTACGCCGCGGTGGCGGTGACGTCGCCGCGCGCGGCCGCGGCGCTCGCGGAGCGAGTGCGGGCCGGCGGCCATGCGCCGCTGCACACGCCGGTGTGGACCGTGGGCGAGCGTACGGCGGCGCCGCTGCGCGAGATCTGCGACGTGGTGCGCGTCGTGACGCCACCGTCGGGCGGCGAGCAGGGGGCGGCCGAGGCGCTGGCGACCGAGATGCTCGCCGCCCGCGTGCGGGGCGCCGTGCTCTTCCCCTGCGGCGCACTCCGACGCGACGCGCTGCCCCGCCTGCTCGCCGCGGCGGGCTGCCGCGTGGACGAGGTGCTGTGCTATCGTACCGTGCTGCCGCCGCCGGATGCGGCGCGCGCGGCGCTCGGGCGCGCGCAGCTGGTCGTCGTCGGCAGCCCGAGCGTGGCGGAACTGCTCGCCGGTGCCGTGCCGATCGACGAGCGGCCGTTGCTCGTCGCCGTGGGACCCACGACCGGTGCGGCGGCCGAGGCCGCCGGCTGGATTCCCGACGCCACCAGCGAACGCCCCACCGTGGACGCGATCGCCGGGACGTGCCTCACCCTACTTCACGCCGGACACTTCTCTTCGTGAACGATCTCCTGCTGCGGGCCTGCCGCCGTGAACCGGTGGAGCGGCCGCCTGTCTGGATGATGCGCCAGGCCGGGCGCTATCTCCCCGAGTACCGCAAGGTGCGCGAGCGCGCCGACTTCCTGACGATGTGCGGCACGCCCGAGCTGGCCGTCGAGGTGACGCTCCAGCCGGTGGACCTCATCGGCGTCGACGCCGCGATCATCTTCAGCGACATCCTCGTGGTGCCGCAGGCGATGGGGATGTCGCTCACGGTGGACGAGGGCGTGGGCCCGAAGTTCAGCGCGCCGCTCCGCACCCCGCAGGACCTGCAGCGGCTCAGGCCCGTGATCCCGGAGGAGGGCCTGGGCTACATGCTCGAGGCGGTGCGGCTGGCGCGCCGGGAGTTGGACGGCCGCGTGCCGCTCATCGGGTTCGCCGGGGCCCCGTGGA
Organism: Gemmatimonadales bacterium; assembly: GCA_036276435.1. Taxonomy (GTDB): domain Bacteria; phylum Gemmatimonadota; class Gemmatimonadetes; order Gemmatimonadales; family GWC2-71-9; genus JAGGAG01. The sequence goes on along the minus strand of DASUOW010000031.1, from coordinate 2,243 downwards.
CGCTGGCGAGCTACATGGTCGAGGGCGGCGGCACCAAGACGTTCGCGGTGGCGAAGCGCATGCTCGCCGAGCGCCCGACGATGGCGCACGAGCTCCTCGGGCGGCTCGCCGATGCCGTGGGCGAGTTCCTCGTGGCGCAGGTGAAGGCCGGCGCGCAGGTGGTGCAGCTCTTCGACTCGTGGGCCGGGGCGCTCGCCCCCGCCGACTTCCGCGCCTTCGCGCTGCCGTACCTGGCGCGCGCGGCGCACGCGGCGAAGACGGCCGGCGTGCCCGTGATCGTGTTTGCCCCGGGGGCCGGCTGGGCGCTCGAGGAGATCGCGGAGGCCACGGGCGCCGACGTCATCGGTGTCGACTGGCAGGTCGAGGCGCGCGCCGCGCGCGAGCGGCTCGGCGCGCACGGGGTGGCGCTGCAGGGCAACCTCGATCCCACGTGGCTCTACGCGCCGCCGGCGGAGATCGAGCGCCGCACGCGCGCCATGCTCACCGACTTCGGCGGCCGGGGTCACATCGCCAACCTGGGCCACGGCATTCTCCCGGACGTCCCGGTGGCGCACGCGAAGGCGTTCGTCGACACGGTGAAGCAGTGGCGAGCCCAGCCGGCATGAGCCGCGCATCGTTCCGCGCCGAGGCCACGGCGTGGATCGCGGCCCTGCACGACGAGGTCACGGCGCTCTTCACCGAACTCGACGGCGGCAGCCGGTTCCGCGAGGATCGGTGGGAACGTCCGGGCGGAGGCGGCGGCGTCACGCGCGTGCTCACCGACGGCGCCACCTTCGAGAAGGCCGGCATCAACCGCTCGGCGGTGGACGGCGTCGCCACGCCGGCGATGCTCGAGAAGCTCCACGTGCAGGCCCCCGCCGGCGTGCCGGTGCGCTTCTTCGCCACGGGGATGAGCCTCGTCATCCACCCGCGGAGTCCGCGCGTGCCGACGGTGCACCTCAACGTGCGCTATTTCGAGCTCACCGGGCCCGACGATGCCGTGATCGACGCCTGGTTCGGTGGCGGCACCGACCTGACGCCCTATTATCCGGCGGCCGAGGACGCGGTGCACTTCCACCGGACGCTCGCCGAGCTCTGCGCGCGGCACCATCCCGCCTTCCACGCGCGCTACAAGCAGTGGTGCGACGACTACTTCGTGAACACGCACCGCGGCGACGAGCGCCGGGGCGTCGGCGGGATCTTCTTCGACCACCTGCGCCCGGGCGACCACGGCCTCGACCGGGCGGCGATCCACGCCTTCGCCGATGCGGTGGGCCGGGTGCTGCGCGAGGCCTACGGGCCCATCGTGGCGCGCACCCGCGCGCTGCCGTGGGGCGAGCGCGAGCGCCGCTTCCAGCTCATCCGGCGCGGGCGCTACGTGGAGTTCAACCTGGTGCACGATCGCGGCACGATCTTCGGCCTGCAGACCGGGGCGCGAATCGAGAGCGTGCTGATGAGCCTGCCGCCGCTCGCCGCGTGGGACTATCTGGATGAGTACGCGCCGGGATCCTTCGAGGCCGAGTTGATCGCGCAGCTCCGCCCCCGCGACTGGCTCGCCTGATCCGGGACCGTTGCGTCCGGCCGCCCGCCCTGCGACTCTCCGGGCGATGACGTCCCCGACGCTCCGCGAACGCCTCAACATCTCCCGCGTCGCCCTCCGCCATCCCCGGGCCACCTACCTGGCCTGGGTGGCGGTGGCGCTGCTCGGCGCGTTCGCCTGGACGCGCCTGCGCGTGGCGCTCTTTCCCGACATCACGTTCCCGGTCATCGTCGTGACGGCCGAGCGGCCGGAGGTGCCGCTCGAGGCGATGGAGCGCGAGGTGACGCTCCCGCTCGAGCGCGTCATGAGCCCGCTGGCGGACCTGAAGCAGATGCGCTCCGGCAGCAGCGCCGGACGGTCGTGGCTGGCGGCGGAGTTCGAGGTGGGCGTCCCGCTCGACGAGGTGGAGGGGCGTGTGCGCGCGGCGCTCCCCGCGGCCGGCCTGCCGGCGGGCACGTCCACCAGCGTGCACCGGGTGGACCTCAACGAGGCGCCGGTGGTGACCTACGTCCTGGTGGGCAGGTATCGCACGCCGCCACAGCTGATGGGCACGGCGCTCGGCACCTTCCTTCCCGCCCTCCGCGACCTGCCGGACGTCGAGCGCGTCGTGCCGCTCGGGATGGACCCCGCCGCGATCTCGCGGCTCTCGGGCGAGCCGGCGGATTCGACGCTGCCCTTCACGCTCGTGCGCCTCGACGGCCAGCCGGGCGTGGCGCTCGAGGTG